>DNMS01000344.1:2787-3950 GCA_003488105.1 Rhodospirillaceae bacterium | reverse complement strand
GGCGTAAAGGGCGCGCAAATCCCGGGTGCAGCCCGTGTCCATCGCGTATACCCGCTATGCGGACGGGCGGCCGCTCGACCAGGATTTGCGCGCCCTTTACGCCTGGTACGGCGACATGACCCTGCTGCCGCACCTGATTTCCGTGTTCGGGCTGCGCGGGGCGATGGTCGAGGTCACCTTCCACGCGCCGGTGCAGGCCCGCGATTTCGCGGGGCGCAAGGCATTGGCCACCCATTGCCATGACAAGGTGAGCATGGGCGTGACCCGCGCCCATTGGCGGCGGGTCTACGACATTCCCATGGAAAGCGGAAAGCTAGTGGAGTTCCGCCCGTAGCTTCTGGCGGAACAGGTCGATGGGCACCAGTTCGTTGCCCAGCTCCACATGCCAGAACTGCCAGCCGTTACAAGCCGGTGCCTTTTGCACATGCGCCCCCACCTGATGGATGGAACCCCGGAAATCGGCCGAGGCCAGGGTTCCGTCGGCACGTACCCGCGCCGTATGGCGGCGCTGATGATCGGTCAGGGTCTGGCCGGCCTTGAGCAACCCACGTTCGACCACCCAACCGAAGGGGATGCGCGGCTGTTCGCGCTTGGCCGGGGTGGTCAGCAGCGACGGTTCGGCCAAAGGCTCGATCCCGGCCAGGCGTTCCTTGGCCAGGGCCGCATATTCCTGATCCCGTTCCAGGCCGACATAGCGCCGGTCCAGCATGCGCGCCACGGCCCCGGTCGTGCCCGTGCCGAAGAACGGGTCCAGGATCACATCGCCCACGTCCGTCGAGGACAGAATGGTGCGGTAAAGCAGCGCTTCCGGCTTTTGCGTCGGATGGGCCTTCTTGCCCTCGGCGTTCTTCAAACGCTCCGCCCCCGTGCACAGCGGAATGGTCCAGTCGGAGCGCATCTGCAGATCGTCGTTCAGCGTCTTCATCGCTTCGTAGTTGAAGCGGTACTTGGCGTCCTTGTCGCGCGCCGCCCAGATCATGGTTTCGTGCGCGTTGGTGAAGCGCCGGCCCCGGAAATTGGGCATGGGATTGGACTTGCGCCACACGATGTCGTTGAGAATCCAGTATCCCAGGTCCTGCAGAATCGCGCCGACGCGGAAGATGTTGTGATAGCTGCCGATCACCCAAAGCGTGCCGTTGGGCTGCAGAATCGCGCCGACGCGG
>DNMS01000344.1:2165-2524 GCA_003488105.1 Rhodospirillaceae bacterium | reverse complement strand
TTGTAGGGCGGATCGGCGAAGACCATGTCGACGCTGCCTTCCGGCATGGCGTTCATCAACTCGACGCAGTCGCCGACGTGGATAGTGTCGGCATAGGCCTTAGCCTGTTCGGCTGCGGACTCACGTTCGGCGGCGGCCGCCTTGCGGCGCGCGGTGGCAGGCTTTTTCGTCATTGTCAGACTTTCCCAGGTCCCCAGTATTCGGGGAGCATGGCCAGGGCCGGAGTCGCGGTCAAGAAGTATTTGGATTCAAATACTTAGAGGAGAGTCTTGCGGGCATATATGGGAGTCATGACTCCCCGTCGCGCAAGATATTGAGGATCGGCTTGTAACTTTTCCGATGCTCCGGCGTCACGCCCA
>DNMS01000344.1:489-1850 GCA_003488105.1 Rhodospirillaceae bacterium | reverse complement strand
CCGCCCGTCGCCGCCGACAAGACAATCGAGCCGGCAGCCGGGCGCGGACGGCAGGGGTGGCGGCCGGTTGCCGTCGACCAGGGCGAAATCAGGCACCCGGCCCAGGGCCTGAACCGCACGATCCATGGCCAGGAAGGTCGCCTGCAGGATGTTGAGGGCGTCGATTTCCGCCGCCGAGGCCTGCCCGACGCCGATCACCGCATGGGGGGTGAGCTCCGCCAGCAGGCGGTCGCGGGCGGCGGCTTTCAGGCGCTTGGAATCGTCCAGTTCCGCCGCCAAGGACAGGGGCAGGCCCGCGCGATCGAGGATCGCCGCCGCCGCGATCACGGGCCCGGCCCAGGGTCCGCGTCCGGCCTCGTCGATGCCGCAGACGACGGCGTGGCCGTCGGCCCGCGCCCGGTCCTCGTGCACGAAATCAGGCATCGCACCCCACCGCTACTTGGCCTTCTGCTTAGGCTTGGGTTTTGTCGGAGCCTTGGGCGCGAGTTTGGACTGTCCGTCATCCGCCACCGGGACGGCGTCCTTCGGCGGGGCGGCGGCCAGGGCCTGCGCCTTCTTGCGCCGCGCCCGGCGCAGGCGCCCACGGCGCAGCAGCAAGGCCCCCTTGCGCAACTGGCGCATGGTGCGCGATCGCGCGGTGTCGAGAGTTTCCGACAGAATTTCCGTCTCGGGCGCATAGACCAGGCGGACCAGTTCGCCGCCCGACGACACGCCTTCGTGGGCGATGGCCTGAATGCGCCGCGCCGTGACGACCCACAGCGGTGACAGGGCCAGGGACATCACCGTGACCGAGACGACGAGGCGCGAGTCGTCGGCGTTCAGAACCCCCGACGACACCCCGACCACGGACAGCAGGAACGAGAATTCGCCGATCTGCGCCAGCATGACGCCAGCCAGGAACGCCCGGTCCCAGGGCTGCCCCAGGGCGCGCAGAAAGCCCACGTTGATGACCGTCTTGAACACGCTGACCAGGAAGAACAACAGCAGCACCCGGCCCAGGTTGTCCCAGATATAGGCCATGTCGAGCAGCAGACCGATGGACAGGAAGAACACCATCATCAGGATGCTCTGGATCGGCACCACCGTTTCCGTGATCGGATGGCGCAAGGTCGAGTTGCCGACGATCAACCCGGCGATGAAGGCCCCGTAGGCCGCCGACAGGCCCATGACCCCGGCGATCGACGCGCAACCGAAACAGAAGGCCAGCGCCGCCAGCGGGCGCAGGTCGACATTGGGCAGGATGCGGTCGGTGAACGGCAGGACGACCTTACGCCCGCGCGACAGATACCAGATCAGCCAGGCCAGAAAACCGATGGACAGCACGATCTTGGGGATCGTCGTCCATTCGAAATCGCCGCCCT
>DNMS01000344.1:0-150 GCA_003488105.1 Rhodospirillaceae bacterium | reverse complement strand
CCGACCGTGACCCGCCCCGTGCGGGTGCGCAGTTCGCCCAGGTCTTCCAGCATCTTGACCACCACCGCCGTCGACGACAGGGCGACCATGAAGCCCAGCAACACGGAAAGCGGCGTCGACCAGTCGAAAATTTGTGAACACAGCAAGGTC
>DNMS01000392.1:7890-11781 GCA_003488105.1 Rhodospirillaceae bacterium | reverse complement strand
TTCGCTGCTGGTGATCGACGAAGCCGACCGCATGCTCGACATGGGCTTCATCCCCGATATCGAGGATGAAGCCCATGTCGAGCATGCGGTCGGCTTCGTCGAGGACGAAAACGTCGACGCTGTCCAGGTTGACGTGGCGCTGCTTCATGAGGTCCATGAGACGGCCCGGGGTGGCGACCAGAATATGAACGCCGCGCTGCATGGCGACGATCTGGTTGCGCATGGAGGTGCCGCCGAACACGGTCTGAATCCGCAGGGGCATCTGACGGCCGTAGGTCCGCAGGCTTTCGGCGATCTGAGTCACCAGTTCGCGGGTCGGCGCCAGGATCAGCACGAACGGGCGGTTCGGCACGGCCTTGCGAGAATTTTCCGCAAAGGATTGCAAAATCGGCAGCGCGAAGGACGCGGTCTTGCCGGTGCCTGTCTGCGCCACACCCAGAAGATCGCGGCCCTCAAGCAGCGGCGGGATGGATTTTTCCTGAATGGGGGTGGGGGTGGTGTAGCCCTCGTCGCTCAGCGCACGAAGGATGGGTTGGGCCAGGTTAAGGCCCGCAAAATCGGTCATGTGATATGTATACTCTCTCGATCAATTGGTCTTCGCCCGCGCGCCCCAAGCGATCGTGTCGGGGGCGGCAGGTTCGCCGGCATCATGCAAGCTTTCTCGGCCGGAACCGCATTCACACGGATATCCGCCTCACGAAACGCCCTTAGATGTCGGTATCAAAGAAGACCGGATCGACATGGTCGGGTCCGGCAAGCGATCGAAATTCGACCTGAATGGGAGTGTCGCTGGCGCTACATGGCGCCGGGACCCCCGGGAAGTCAAGGGAATTCGCGTGATGCGCACCCTTGCTCCCGGTGGCCGGCAGGGTTCCGTCAGGCGGCGAGAATTTCCGGATCGCCCTGGGTTTTCAAGCATGTCGCCGCAAAGTCCCAGTCGGCCAGATGGTCGAAGAAGGCTTCCAGGAACCCCTGCCGGGCATTCTGATAATCCAGGTAATAGGCGTGTTCCCACAGGTCGCAAGTCAACAACGGCTTCAGCCCCGCGGTCTGCGGCAGATCGGCATTGGCCGTGCTGACCACGTCGAGCGCGCCGTCCGCCCCTTCGACCAGCCACACCCAGCCGGACCCGAAGCGGGCCATGCCGTCGGCGATGAAACGGGTGCGCAACTGCGGCAGGGATCCGAAGGTTTCCGTGATTTTGGCCGCAAGCGGCCCTGCCGGTTCAGCGGCGCGGTCCGGCGACATACAGCGCCAGAAGAACCCATGATTCCAGGCCTGCGCCGCGTTATTGAACACGCCAACGTCATGCTTTTCATGGGCCATACGGGCAACGTCGATCAGCGCCATGCCGTCATAGTCGGTGCCCTGGACGGCGTCGTTCAGCTTGTCGATATAGCCCTTGTGGTGCTTGCCATGATGGAAGCTGAGCGTCTGTTCCGACATATGCGGCGACAAGGCGTCCTTGGCATAGGGAAGATCGGGGAGTTTGAAGGTCATGATGGGCTTCTTCTTTCTTTGTCATGGAGAATGATGCCCCCGCGGGGACGGTGGGGTCAGCCGGCGGCCACAGGGGCGACCGCCGGCAATCCCACGGCTTAGGATTTTTTCTTATCCGCGACCATGGCGCGGAATTCCTCGATCTTGTCGCCGAGCGCCGCCAGACCTTCCTTGGTCGCGTCCTTGGCGTCCGCCCATTCACCCTTGGCAGATTTTTTCAGGTCCGCGATCTGTTGATTGAGCGCATCGCGCTGACGGTCGATGGCCGCGCGGGCTTCGCGCCATTCCTCCTTGACCTCGTCGGCGGCATTGGCGCCGGCCTGCTTGGCATCGGATGCCGCTTCATCGAGCTTGCTGTCCAACGCCTTAGCCTGCTTTTGCGCCCAGTTGACGAAGTCGTCGACGGTATCCCCTGCCGTGGCTTCCTGGGGGGCGGCCTTGTCGCCGGCGGCCTGGGCGGCGCCCGGCGCGGCGGACAGGCCCGCGGCGACTGCCGCCGCGGCCAGAATGGCGATGGGGGTACGGGTATTGGGGGTTCGAATATGAGTTCGATAGGTCATGTGATCTTCTTCCTCTTTCGATGCAATGCATGGGATAAACCGCGCAAACCGCATTGCGGGCTGTACGCGCCATTGACGTCTGAAGGCTGTGAGCAAACCGCAAGGATGCATTCCATAAAACGGGATGCTTTTCCATTCAGCGAAACCAATATGGCGATTTCCCGGCCGAAACCGGGCGGTTTCAAGCCGCGTGGGCCAGCACGCGACGGGCCCGCGACAGGCCGCTTTTCACCGTTCCGATGGCGATATTCAGTTCGCGGGCGACATCGCGGTAGCGTTTACCCTCGATCACCACGAGATGAAGAATCCATCGATCCCGGGGCTTCAGAGCCGCCAAGGCGCGGTCCAGGTCCTTGAGGCGCAGCCGGTCGATCTGGTCGGGCGGCTGGTGAATTTCCGCAAGCCAGTCCTCGACGGGGACATGAGGTCCCCGCCGCTGCCGCCGACGCGCATGGTCGATGAACAGGTTATGCATAATGGCGAACAGCCAGGCCCGCATGTCCGTGCCGGCCTGAAAGCGGTCAAGGCGCGACACGCCCCGTTCCAGGCAATCCTGCAACAGGTCGTCCGCCCGGTCGGGAGTGGCTTCGAGGAACCGTGCATATCGGTACAGGTGGGGAATCTGATCCTCGATCGCCTGCATGATCCGCCTCTCGGTCATGGCGGGAATCATAACATGTTTCCCGCATATGAGCCGACGGGAAATCATTAATCACTTGATGTTGCGTCATTGTATGCACCGGCGTCGGTGGAGGGAAAATCATCGCCATGGGCGGGAACTTTTGCGGCCCACGACCGTTCATTCATGGACTGGACGTGACAACAAACGGAGGGAGCACGCCATGGATACAAATCCCACAAACCCCGAAGGTCATACCGACACCAAAGGCCAGGCAAAACCCAAATCGATGCGTGATTTGGTCATTTTTGGGGTGATGATCGTGATCGGTATCGGCGTAGTCGCCGCACTGGTCACGAAATAACAAGACTGCGGAACCAGCCGCGTCAGACGCCTAGCACGCGGCGTTTCATCTCGGCCACGGCCGCGTGGGGACTGGTCAGCACGGGCAGCCCCGTGTCGGCGCCGATTCCGGCCGCCAACGGCGCCATGGAAAACTGCGCCAGCACGATGCAGCCGCAATCGTTCAGCCGAGGTGCGGCCGCGACCACGGCCCGGTCATGGGCATCCCGCCGCCCCGCCCCCAGATCGGCCCAGGCGCCCTCGACCAACAGCGGCACCACGGTCAGATCGACGTTCCGGGCCGCCGCGAGGTTCTCCATGTCGGCCGCCATGTCCGGCAAAGTCTGAGGGTGGGTCGCCAACAGGCCGATGCGCCCGCCTTGGGCCAAGGCGGCATCGAGTATGGCCTCGTTCGGTTTCATCACCGGCACATCGTACCGTGCCGCGACCTGGTCGATAATCGCGCCGAACGCGGAACAGGTAAACAGAATGCCGTCGGGGCGCCGGGCCTTGGCATAAGCCGCCAAGTTGAGAAACCGTTCGGTCAGCGCCGGGGTCAACTTGCCACCGGTAGCCGCCAGATCCATGGTCAGGCTTTCGTCCAGCAGAGTCCAATGCTCGGCGTCGGGCCAAAGGTCCTTAAACGCGGTCTCAACCGGCGCGATTGCCTCACGGGTGGCATGGATCATTGCGATTTGCGTCGTCATGGGCCGTATAAAGCGGAAAATCGTCGGGTCTGGCAATCATTTCCACACCCAAACGCGCCCCAACCCTGACCATATACCCTTTCATCCCATACCTTTGGATTGGTCCGCTAGCCAGAAGACATATATGCGATCAGTCGCATTTATGTCATTTTCAGCCTGGGTT
>DNMS01000392.1:0-7741 GCA_003488105.1 Rhodospirillaceae bacterium | reverse complement strand
TCGGGAATGCAGTTCTCTCTCCAAAACTTGGCAGGCTTCTTTGCGCTTCACGTCGACCCGGCGGTAGCCCTGCCGGCGTCATACGACCCTGTGCTGGTCACGCTGTCGTTCTTCATCGCGACTTTGGCCGGGTTCGCCTTCATTCATCTGCTCCACCGCATCGCCGAACACGAGCATTCCGCCCAACGCCATATCTGGATGGCCGGCGGGGCGTTGATCATGGGGCTGGGCATCTGGGCCATGCATTTCGTCGGCATGCTCGCCTACCAATTGCCGATCCGGATGACCTACGATCCGCTCGTCACCCTGGGGTCGGCCGTGCCGGCCGTGCTTGCGAGTGCGTGGAACCTGCAGATCGTCGCTCATGCCCGGGTCACCAGATTCCGCCTATTCCTCGGCGGCATCGTCCTGGGCGGCGGCATCGGGCTTATGCACTACACCGGGATGGCGGCTGTCGATTTCGACGCCTTCATCCGCTATGACCCCCTGCTGTTCGCCTTGTCCCTGCTTGTCGCCGTGGCGTTGGCCATAAGCGCCCTTTGGGTCGCCTTCCGGATGTCCCGCCGCAATACCGTCCGCACCCTTGTGGGCGAAAGCCTGTCGGCGCTGTTTATCGGAATGGCCGTCGCGGGCATGCACTATACGGCCATGAGTTCGACCATCTGTTTCGCGCGTACGGACGGATCGAACCCAATCCAGCCCCTAGGGGCCGATGTCCTGGCCGGAGCCACGGCCATCGTCGCCTCATTGATCCTGATCACCGGGATTGCCGCCGTCGTGTTCGACCGTCGGCTGGCATCGGAAATCCTCCACCGAAACGAGGCGACCCAACGCGCCCACCAGACCGACCAGCGCCTGCAACTGATCATGGACAACGTGGCCGACGCGGTGATCACCTTGGACGACCGGGGAATAATCGAGACATCCAACCGGGCGGCGGAGCGCATTTTCGGCCTGCCCACCAACGCCATTATCGGCCTGCCCCTGACATCCCTGATTTCCGAGGCGGACGACCGGCCGCGCAAACGCAAACTGATGCGTTATCTTCTCGATCCTACCGCCCGCGCCGAGGGCGGCGACGGCTTCGAAGTCATGGGCCGCCGGGACGACGGCTCCGTGGTGTTTCTTGAGGCCGCCTTGTCGGAGGTGGAGGAAAACGGCCGCACGGTCATCGTCGCGGCACTCCGCGACATCACCGAACGCATGGTCGCCGCCCTGGCCCTGGCCCAAGCGAAGGAAGACGCCGAAAACGCCAATCAGGCGAAATCCGAATTCATTTCCCACATGAGCCACGAACTGCGCACGCCGCTCAACGCCGTCATCGGCATGGCCGACGTGCTGCTCCAACTCAAGGACATGCGCGACGATCCGGACCGCCTGACCGAGTACCTGAACGACATCCGCACCAGCGGCGCCCACCTGCTGTCTCTGGTCAACGAAATTCTCGATGTGTCGATGGTCGAATCGGGCAACCGCGCAATGCGCATGGAAACCTTCGACGCCGTGGAAGAAGTTGAAACCGTCCTGCGCCCACTGCGCGCGACCTTATTGTCCGGCAAGCCACGCCTGTCCGTCACCGCCCAGGGAAAACCCGCGTTGGTCGCCGCGGACCGGCAATCCTTCCGCCAGATCGTTCTCAATCTGGCGAACAATTCCATCATCCATGGCGGTGAAGACGTGAAGGTCGAAATCCGGGTCGATCCGGACGTGTCCGGCGAATATGTCCGCATCCTGGTGGCCGACGACGGCCCCGGCATTCCCGCCGACCTGCTTGGCGCCATCGGTCAGCCGTTCCCCCAGGCCCTGACACCTTATCAGGCCACCGCAGGCCGCAACGGCACCAAAGGCGCCGGGCTGGGCCTGTATATCGTCAACCGCCTGATCGCCCTCAACGGCGGGAAGTTCTCGTTGGAAAGTCAGCCGGGCAAAGGCACCGTCGTCACCACCTTGTGGCAGAAAACGGTCGCCGCCTAGCGCCCGGACGCGGTCAGCACACCTCGAACAACCCCGCCGCGCCCATGCCGCCGCCGATGCACATGGTGACGACCACGTTCTTGGCCCCCCGGCGCTTGCCCTCGATCAGGGCGTGGCCGGTCAGACGGGCGCCGGTCATGCCGAAGGGATGGCCTACGGAAATGCCGCCGCCGTTGACGTTCAGGATTTCCTGCGGAATGCCCAGCTTGTCGCGGCAGTACAGCACCTGCGAGGCGAAGGCTTCGTTCAGTTCCCACAGGTCGATGTCATCCATCTTCAACCCCTGGCGTTCCAGCAGGCGCGGGATGGCGAACACCGGGCCGATGCCCATTTCATCGGGCTCACAACCCGCCGTGGCCAACCCCTTGAAAATGCCGAGCGGCTGCAAGCCCCGGCGTTCGGCCTCTTTCTCGGTCATGATGACGCAGGCCGACGCCCCGTCGGACAACTGCGAGGCATTGCCCGCCGTGACGAACTTGCCGGGGCCCATGACTGGATCCAGCTTGGCCAGGGCTTCCAGCGTCGTGGTCGGGCGGTTGCCCTCGTCCTTGTCCAGGGTCACTTCCTGTTCCGTGACCTCGCCCGTTTCCCGGTTCTTGACCAGCATCTTCGTGGTCAGCGGCACGATTTCGTCATCGAACTTGCCCGCCTGCTGGGCCGCCGCTGTGCGCATCTGACTTTCCAGGGAATATTCGTCCTGGGCCGCGCGGGTGACGCCGTAACGCTCGGCCACTAGATCCGCCGTGTCGATCATGGGAATCCACATCTCCGGCTTGTGCTCAAGCAGCCAGTCTTCCTTGACCTCGTTCTTCATGGCGCTATCGCGGACCAGGCTGATGCTTTCCAAGCCCCCGGCCACGGCCACGGGCAGGCCGTCCATGACGACCCGGTTGGCGGCCACGGCGATGGCCTGCAGGCCGGACGCGCACAGCCGGTTGATGGTCGTGCCGCCGGTGGTCACCGGCAGGCCGGCGCGGATCACCGACATACGGGCGATGTTCTTGCCGGTCGCCCCCTCGGGCATGCCGCAGCCAAGCACCACGTCCTCGACCTCGGCCGGGTCGATCCCGGCGCGCGCGACCGCGTGCTGAATGACATGGCCGGCCAGGGTCGCGCCATGGGTGTTGTTGAAGGCCCCGCGCGATGCTTTCCCAATGGGGGTGCGGGCGGTGGAAACGATGACGGCGCGTTGCATTTTAGTCTTCCTTCTTGGTCTCTAAAGATCGGCGAATGTGCCGCCCGTGCGGGCAAGCTTTTCCAAAAGCGGCGCGGGTTCCAGCACCGGCGAGGCGACCTTGGCCCAATGGGCCAGACGCTCGAAGACATGCTTGGCGCCGACCTGGTCGGCATGGAACATGGGCCCGCCCTTGGCGATGGGGAAGCCGTAGCCGTTGGTCCAGATGGTGTCGATGTCCGACGCCCGCTGGGCCATGCCTTCGTCGAGGATCTTGGCGCCCTCGTTGATCAGGGCATAGAAGCAGCGCTCGTGGATTTCCTGATCCGTGATATCGCGGCGCGCGATCCCCAGCTCGGCCGAGGTCGCTTCAATGATCTTCTGCACCTCGGGGTCCGGCAGCGGCTTGCGCGACCCTTCTTCGTAGCGATACCAGCCGGCATTGGTCTTCTGGCCCTTGCGCCCGGCCTCGACCACCCGGTCGGCGGCCACGGGCCAGCGTTCGCCCGGCTTGATGAATTGCTTTTGGCGCTTGCGCACCAGATAGCTGACGTCGAGCCCCGCCAGGTCGCCCACGGCCAGGGGGCCCATGGCGAAGCCGAAATCCAGGAACACCTTGTCGATCTGCTGCGGCAAGGCGCCCTCCTCGATCAGGAAATAGGCCTGGCGGGTATAGCGGTGGTACATGCGGTTGCCGACGAAGCCGTCGCAGTTACCGACCAGAACGGGGATTTTCTCGATCTTCTTACCCAACGCCATGACCGTGGCGATCACGTCCTTGGCCGTTTCCTTACCGCGCACGTTTTCCATCAGCTTCATGACGTTGGCCGGGCTGAAGAAATGGGTGCCGATGACGTCTTGGGGCCGTTTGGTCGCGGCGGCGATCTCGTCGATGTCCAGGGTCGAGGTATTGGTCGCCAGCACCGCCCCCGGCTTCATCACCTTGTCCAGTTCGCCGAAGATGGTTTTCTTCAGGTCCATGTCCTCGAATACGGCCTCGATCACGATGTCGGCCGGCCCCAGGTCGGCGTAGTTGGTTGTTCCGCTGATCAGGCCCATGCGCCGGTCCATGGCGTCCTGGGTCAGGCGGCCCTTGGACACGGTCGCGGCGTAGTTCTTTTCGATCTTGGCCATGCCGGCCGCAAGCGCATCCTGCGTCGTTTCCAGCACGATGACCGGAATGCCCACATTGGCCAGGCACATGGCGATGCCGCCACCCATGGTGCCGCAGCCGACGACGGCGGCGGTGTTAATGGGCCGCTTGGCCGTATCGCGCGGCACGTCCTTGACCTTGGCGGCTTCGCGCTCGGCGAAGAACAGATGGCGCTGGGCCTTGGACTGTTCGGAATCGCGGCAGGCCACGAAAATCTCGCGCTCCCGCTCCATGCCCTCGTCGAAGGGCTTTGTCGCCGCGATCTCGACGCAGTCGATGCAGGCCAGCGGCGCCAGCAGCCCGCGTGAGCGTTTTTCCCAGGTCTTGCGCGCCTCGGCAAACACCTCGGCGTCCGCATCGGCGACGGCGAGGTCGCGGACCTTGCGCAGGGGGGCACCCTCGGCCACCAGCCTGGCCGCATAGGCCACGGCGGAGGCGGTCAGGTCACCGTCGACGATGGCATCCAACACGCCAAGGTCACGCGCCTCGACCGCGGAAAACGGGTCGCCGGACAGGATGACCTTCAGCGCCCGCTTGGCGCCGATGATGCGCGGCAGGCGCTGCGTCCCGCCGGAACCGGGAACGATGCCCAGTTTGACTTCGGGCAGGGCGACCTGAGCCGAGGCATCGGCGATGCGGTAATGACAACTGAGCGGCAGTTCCAAGCCGCCGCCGAAGGCCGTCGCATGCAGGGCCGCGACCACGATCTTGGGAAATTCCTCAACCCGGGCGCAGAGCTGGCGCAGGGTCGGGTCCGCCGGGGGCGTGCCGAATTCGCGGATGTCGGCGCCGCCGGAAAAGCACCGACCGCCGCCCCGGATCACCACGGCGTCGACGCCGTCATCGGCCCCGGCCTGGTCCAGGGCCGCCATGACGCCGGCGCGCACCGCATGGCCCAGGGCGTTCACGGGCGGGCTGTCGATGGTGACGACGGCGATGCGGTCCTTGATGTCCAAGGTCACGGGCGTTGCGGGATCGGATGCGGGCATGATGGTTTCCTTTGTTTTTGCCGGTTGGCCTATTGGGCCTTGCCCGGTTTCAAGCTGGTCAGGTTGGTATAGGCGCTGATGTGTTCAAGCGACGCCGCGACATCGACGACCACGGGGCCGTCATGGGCCAGGGCTTCGGCCAGCACCTTGTCCGCGTCCTCGGCGGCGTCAATGCGCAGCCCCTTGGCGCCGAAACTTTCCGCCCATTTGGCGAAGTCCGGGTTGACCAGATTGGTGCCTTCGATGCGGCCGGGAAAGGACTTTTCCTGGTGCAGACGGATGGTGCCGTAGCTTTTGTTGTTGGACACGAAGATGCGCACCTTGGCCCCGTACTGCACGGCGGTCGCCAGTTCGTTGCCGGTCATCAGCGTGCCGCCGTCGCCGCAAACGGTGACGACTTGGCGGTCCGGATGGCGCAGGGCGGCCGCCACCGCCGACGGCACGCCCAGGCCCATGGCCCCGGACACGGCGCCCAGCAGGATATGCGTCGGCTTGAACGGGAAATAGCGATGAACCCAGGAATTGAAGTTGCCCGCGTCCATGGTGATGACCGCATCGTCCGTCAGTTGATTGCGGAAGGCGGCGATAACATGGCCGAAGTTGACGCCGTCGGGCGCCGACCAGGGCTTCCATTCCGCCATCTTACGGTTGGCGTCACGTAGACGCTTCAGCCAATCGTTCCGTCCCTCCGGCGCCTTCGGTGGTGTCGCGGCCGCAAGCCGTTCAATGAAATCCTCGGCATCGGCGCAAATGGACTGCGCCGTTTCGAACACATGGTCCAAATGCTCGCCGTCGGGATAGACGTGGATCAACGGCTGCTTGGGCTGGGGGGCTTCGGGCAGTAGGTAGCCTTGGGTTGTGACATCGCCCAGGCGCGTGCCGATGGCGACGATCAGGTCCGCGTCCTGCAGGGTTTCGCGGATCGACGCGGGCACACCGTACCCCAGATGGGCCGCGAAATGGTCGTGCTCGTTGGGGAAAATGTCCTGGTTCTTGAAACTGGTGGCGACCGGCAGATCCCAGGCCTCGGAACAGGCCAACAGCGCAGCCCGCGCCGAGGGGGCGCGCAGCATACCGCCCGCGATCAGCACCGGCCGCTTGGCGCGGCCGATGGCGGCCGCGACGGCCTTGACCTGGGCGTCCGTCGCCTTGGGCTTTTCCAGGGCAATCGGGCTGACGCCGGTATCTTCCGCCGGGTCGAGCAACATATCCTCGGGCAGGACCACGACGACAGGACCCGGCGTACCTTCCTGGGCGATCTGGAACGCCTGGGCCACGACCTTGGCCAGATTTTTGGGCTCATGCACTTCGTCCACATGCTTGGCCATGTCGCCGAAGGTGATCTTGTAATCGACCTCTTGAAAGGCGCCGCGGCCCAGGTCGGCGCGCGGCACCTGACCGATGAACAGGACCAGCGGCACCGCATCCTGTTCCGCCGTATGCACGGCGATGGCGGCGTTACAGGCACCCGGTCCGCGGCTGACCAGGGCAATGCCGGGGGCACCCGTCAGCTTGGCATCGGCGACGGCCATGAACCCGGCACCGCCTTCGTGGCGGCAGGATACGACCTGGATGTCGTCGCTATCGTGCAGGGCATCCAGTACCGCAAGGTAGCTTTCTCCCGGCACACAGAACACACGGTCGACACCGTGCAGCACCAGTGTATCCACCAAGGCGTCGGCGGCGCGTTTCATTTTATTGTCTCCTCCCGGATTGAATCTTTCCGGAACTTTAGCATGGCGCGATCAGGTGAAAATGGTGTGCTGTTTCATTCCGCGACGCTGGCTGTCTCGGGCCAGCGATAGTCGGCGAAATGCTCACGCAGATCCTTCTTGGAAATCTTGCCCGTCGCCGTATGGGGGATTTCCTCGACGAACACGATGTCGTCGGGCAACCACCATTTGGCGACATGTTCGGCGAGCACGGCGCGGATACCCTCGACCGTGACGTCCGCCCCCTGGCGCGGGACGATGACCAGCAAGGGCCGTTCCTCCCACTTCGGGTGTTTGACGGCAATCGCCGCCGCCTCCACCACGTCGGGATGGGTAAGGGCATAATTCTCCAGATCGATGGAACTGATCCATTCGCCGCCCGATTTGATCAGGTCCTTGGAACGGTCGGACACACGGACCAGCCCATCGGGTGAGATCGAGGCCATGTCGCCGGTGCCGAACCAACCTTCGGCATCGAAGGAAGCTTCCGTCGCGGCGTCGTCCTCGAAATAGGCGGCGGCGACCCAGGGGCCGCGCACGAACATCTGGCCCACGGCCTTGCCGTCATGAGGCAGCCGGGTGCCGTCGAGATCGACGATCTTGACCTCGAACCCGAACAGCGGCCGGCCCTGGGTTTGCTGGACCTTGTAACGTTCGTCCGCGGGCAGGTCCTGATGGCGCTGGCGCAGGCGCCCGGTGGTGCCGGCGGCGCTCAATTCCGTCATGCCCCAGGCATGGA
>DNMS01000063.1:3910-7450 GCA_003488105.1 Rhodospirillaceae bacterium | reverse complement strand
GGATGATCTGGCCCAGCGTGCCCGAGGCGCAAATGGTGCCGCAGGCCAGGCCCTTGTCGTAGCCGCGCCGCACCAGGGGGCCCAGCGCCAACAGGCCGACGGTGACGACCGTGGCGCCGACGATGCCCGACGACGCCCCCATCAGCACGCCGACGATGACGATGGCGAGACCCATGCCGCCCCGCACCCGTCCCATGGCATGGCCGATGACGTCGATCAGGTCCTCGGCCATGCGGGATTTTTCCAGCATCACGCCCATGAAGATGAACAGCGGCAGGGCCAGCAGGGTGTAATTGGTGACGACGCCGTGAATGCGCCCCGGCAACAGGCCGAACAGGCTGGTCCCGAAGCCGAGATAGCCGAACAGCAGGCCGGAGACGGCGAGCGATATGGCGACGGGAATGCCGATCACCAGAAGCCCGAAGAAGCCACCGATCATGCCGATGGCGAGGAGTTCCATTTCCGTCATTGCGGCGCGGTCCGCTCGGCGCGCGCGGCGGCGAAGGTGGTGAGGGCACCCAGGGCCTGGCTGATCGCCTGTAGGCCGAGAAGCCCGAAGCCCAGGGGAATGAAGGCTTTCAGAACCCAGCGGTAGGGCAGGCCGCCGGGATCAGGCGAGCCTTCAAGAATGCCGTAGGACTGCTGCACGTAGGGCAGGGACAGCACGACGATGGTGACGGAAACCCCGATCACGAGAAAGTCCGTGACCAGGTCGACCAGCGCCTGCCAATGGACGGGCAGGCGGGCGTAGAGGAAATCCACCCGCACATGCTCGCCTTTCTGCATGGCATAGGACATGCCGATCAGGGCGATGGGCGACACCAGGTGCCATTCCAGTTCCTGCAGGGCGACGGAGCTGATGTTGAAGCCGTAGCGGGTCAGCACGTTGCCCGCGACGACGAAGACCATGAGCAGGCCGCAAGCGGCCGCGAGACGGCCCGCCCATTCCACCGGAATGAGCAGGGCCGCTTCGAGACGCCGCAGGCCCGAGGGGCTGCGTGGATGCATGTGCGATTACCTCGCCCGCGTTAGGACGAGATCATGCCCTGATAGGGCTTTTCCGAAATCGCCGCCCAGGACCGATGCTTGGCGCGGAAGGCCATGAAATGGTCGTGGACCTTCTTGGTCAGCGGATCGGCGGCGGATTTTTCCGCCAGAACCTGTTCGGTCAGCGTTTTCAGTTCGGCGACGACCGCGTCCGGCAGGGTCTGGGCGATGACGCCGTGGTTGGTCACCAGATCCGTCAGGGCGTCGGCGTTATGGGCCTCGCTCCAGGCATGGCTGTCCAGGTTGCAGGCCTGGGCGCAGGATTTGACGATGGCCTGAAGATCCTTGGGCAGGCTGTCCCAGGCCTTCTTGTTCATCAGCAGTTCCGTCACGTTGGACGGCTCGTGCCAGCCGGTGGTGTAGTAGTACTTGGCGGCTTTGTGCAGGCCCATGCGACGGTCCTGGAAGGGGCCGACGAATTCAGCCGCGTCGATCACCCCGCGTTCCAGCGCCGGGAAGATTTCCCCGCCGGGCAGCAGCTTCACGGCGACGCCGAGCTTTTCGTACACCTTGCCGGCCAGGCCCGGGATCCGCATCTTCAGGCCGTCGAAATCCTTAACGGATTCAATGGGTTTCTTGAACCAGCCGGTCATCTGCACGCCCGTGTTGCCCATGGGCAGGGCGGTCAGGCCGTAATCGGCATAGACCTCGTTCCACAGTTCCAGGCCGCCCGCGTGGTACATCCAGGCGTTAACCCCCTGGAAGTTCAGGCCGAAGGGCACGGTGGTGAAGTACTGCGCGGCAAAGATCTTGCCGGCCCAGTAATAGGCGTTGCCGGCGTTCATTTCGATGGTGCCGGCGCGCACGGCGTCGAAGCCTTCCTTGGGCGGGATCAACTCGCCAGCGGCGAAATGCTGGATGTTCAGGCGGCCGTCCGACATTTCCTTCACGCGGGCGCAGAAGTCCGTGGGGCTGCCCGGGCCGATCGTATAGAAGGGGGCGCCAGCCGGATACATGTTGGTCATTTTCCAGTTGAAGGTGTCCTTGGCGCGGGCGATGGCGGGCGCGGCCAGCAGGCCGCCGGCGGCGGCCCCGGCGGTGACGGAGGCTTTCAATAGGTCTCGGCGTTTCATGACGTTCTCACTTTTCCCTGTCTGATTGGTTTTTGACGGCACCGGTTATGGTGATGCGTGCCAAACGAATGATCGGAGTGAACGCCAGACGCCGTT
This sequence comes from Rhodospirillaceae bacterium, assembly GCA_003488105.1. The sequence goes on along the minus strand of DNMS01000063.1, from coordinate 5,234 downwards.
GCCGGGCGGATCGGTCCTTCTCTGAAATTCGAATCCGATCAGGCAACTACCTGATTCCTATATCAATTCGGCGCTACCTGACCGTGGGGTCAGGCAGGGGATTCGGTATCGATTTTCAATGGAAGGCCCGCGCCGTTGCGGGCTGGAAAGTGGCCCCTGAAGGGCCGGGCCCATGAGGGCCGGAGCGAATTTGGGCCGGACCGGGGCGCCTCCTTCCTATGGCTGACTGGGCCAAGGAGGCGCCGCCGATCCGGCCGGCGGAGTAAGGACGGGACCACGCGCGGTGGGAGGTCCGCTTGAACGCCCGTCCTATAGGTGCTCCGCCGGAACCCGTGGTGGTACGGGTTAAATTAGCGGGCGCCTGCGGCGTTCGGATGGATCAGGCCGTCGAGGCCGTGACGGATCGATCCGACAAGCCGGGAAATGGCGCGGCCGAGGGCGAAGAAATGGTCGCGGACCGCTTCGGCGCGAAGCAGTTCGGCTTCGTGCAGGTGCCGCGTCAGTTCTTCGGGGGAAATTTCTTTGTCGGTCGTATGTCCAACGATGTTGCTCATCTGAGGACTCCTTTCGGGTTTGGTGTGCGGTTCGTCACTGAATCTGCGGCTGCTGCGTTGCAACAATCCGTGTTGCAGTGCAATATAGTGGTAAGATGAATCAGCGATAATCCCCTCGGATTGCACAAGGCTTGTGACTTTCACGCACAAACGGACAAAAATTTAATTGGATATAAGTTAATGGATATCGCAACACAGATGATCATGTTCGCCGCCGTGGTGGAAAACGGCGGTTTTTCCGCGGCGGCGCGGGATTTGAACCTGACGCCCTCGGCGGTCAGCCGACAGATCGGCCAGTTGGAGGACCGCCTGGGAACACGGTTGTTGAACCGCACAACCCGGCGTATCTCCCTGACCGAGGTGGGGCGTGCGTTCTATACCCGCTGCGCCGAAGTGTCGCAGAATGTGCAGGAGGCTGAATCCCAGGTTCTCAACATGGTCGACCATCCTCAGGGCACCCTGAAAGTGGCGGCCACCGTGGCCTTCGCCAAGGCGCAGCTGCTGCCGCTGCTGCCGGCATTCCTGGCCGACAATCCGGATTTGAAGATCTCCCTCGACGCCACGGACCGGGTCATCGACCTGGTCGAGGAACAGGTCGACGTGGCGATTCGGTTTTCCGAACAGATCGACGATTCGTCCGTGGTGTCGCGCAAGCTGGCGACCAACCGCCGGGTCTATGTGGCGGCGCCGTCCTATGTCGCCGCCAACGGCGTGCCGCGCACCCCGGACGATGTGGCGGGCCATAACTGTTTACGCATTTCGACCGTGGA
>DNMS01000063.1:0-3807 GCA_003488105.1 Rhodospirillaceae bacterium | reverse complement strand
TGGAAGCCTGGAACACCTGGACTTTCGACGACGGCACAGGTCCCGTTCGCCTGCCGATCAAAGGCAATTTCGAGGCCAACAGCGCCGATGCCATCTATTATGCCGTGCTTGCCGGGGTCGGGATTGCCCGGCTTTCGACCTATCTGGTTAATGACGCCTTGGCGCAGGGGCGGCTGGTCCGCGTGCTGCCCGATTATGCGGACGAGACCTCGGACATTCTGGCGATCTATTCCAATAAGCGGAACCTGTCGCCCAACGTGCGCGCCTTCATCGACTATTTCGCCGAAAAGTTCGGCCCCGTTCCGCCCTGGGAAAAGGAACAGGCGGCCTAGACGGCAGCGCCCGCAGGTCCTACCTATTGGGCAGATGATCAGACATAGCGGACAGACGCCCTTGAAAATCTTCATCGTTGATGACGACCCGATCACGCTCGACATCCTGACGTCCATCCTTGAAGGCGCCGGGCACAAGGTTACGCGCGACCTCATGGGGGCCACGGCGATCTCGTCCATCAAGCAGCATGTGCCGGATGTCGTGTTGACGGACCTTCAGATGGCGTCCGTCGATGGCTTCGATCTGTGCCGGGAACTTCGGCGGAGCCCCCGCATGCGCCGGACCAAGATCATCATCGTTTCCGCCCATTCCGCCGAAACCTGGAAAGATCGCGCGGCGGAGCTGGGGGCCGATGGTTATGTCGAGAAACCGATCAATGCGGATAAGCTGCTGGCCCTGATCGAGGAATTGGTCAAGACCGCCTAGGCTCCGCCAGCCAGCCCTGTCAGCAAGCCGCTGGCCCGGATGCCGTCGAACAGGAACTGCACGGCAAGGGCCGCCAACAAAATTCCGAACACCCGCGACAGCACATGCACGCCGGTCACGCCCAGGCGTTTCTGAACCTGCGCCGCCACAAGCATCAGGGCCAGGGCGATGACCAGGACCGCCGCCATGGCGGCCGCCACGGCGGCCAGGCGCAACGGATCACCATGAGCGTCGGCGACCAGCAGCAGGACCGCCCCGATCGTTCCCGGCCCGGCGATCAGCGGCGTCGCCAGGGGAAACACGGAGACATCCTTGCGGGTGATCGATTCGGCGTCTTCCTCGTCGGTGGTCGACGTCCCGCCGGAGGACCTGGCGAACACCATGTCGATGGAAATCAGCAGCAGGAGAATGCCGCCGGCCGTGCGCAGCGCGGGCAGGGAGATCCCCATGTACGTCAGCACGGGTTTTCCAAGCACGGCGAAGAACAGCAGGATGGCGCCGGCAATGACAACCGCGCGCACGGCCGTGCGCCGCCGCGCCGCCGCCGAGGCCTTTGGTGTCAGGGCGGCGAAGGCGATGGCGACGTCGGGCGGCCCGACGGTGGCGAAGAAGGTCGCGAAGGCGATGAGGGCCGGTTCAAGCATCAGTGGATACTAAGACATTCCGGGCACGGGCGGTATCCGTGCATCACCCGCTCAAAACACCAGGACGGAAAACAGATAACCAAAATAAACGCGCATAACGCCCCCTGTGTCGGTAGTGGAAAGGATCGAACAGCGGCGACCACGTTGCATGCCGTATGTTCAGCGCCCGAAATATTCTGTGTCTCGGTTATTTTGCCGCAGCGACGAAAGCGTGGAACGTGTCCTCGATCACCTTGCGGCCGATGTCGCGGGTGATGAACACGATCTTGGAGCGGTGATCGTCGTCCGGCCAGGCGGGCAGCCCCACGGGCGGGTGGAACAGGTGCTGCACCCCATGCACGGCGACCGGGTTGGGCTCGCCCGCGACGTTCAGGATGCCCTTGATGCGCAGCAGGTTTTCGCCCTGGGTCGTGATCAGCATTTCCATCCAGGTGACGAATCCATCCCAGGGGATCGGGTCGTCCACGATCATGCAGAAGGAGGAAATGCGCGCGTCGTGGCGGTTGGGGTCATGGTGATGATCGTGCCCGTGGTCATGTCCATGATCGTGGCTGTGGCCATGTTCGTGATCGTCGTGGTCTTGGGCAAAGGCTTCCTCGCGCAGCCAGCCGGCGACATCGGCGATCTTGCGGTCGGTGGAAAACAGCCCGGCGTCGAACAGGTCCTTAGGCCCGAAGTTTCCTGTGGCGTCGAACACCGGGGCCGACGGGTTGAGGGTATGAAGGCGGTCCTGGATCGTCGTCAGTTGTTCAGGCGTCGCCAGATCGGCCTTGGTCAGCACGATGCGGTCGGCGACGGCGGCCTGCTTCACGCTTTCCGGCTGGCTGTCCAGGGTCTGCGGCCCGTTCACGGCGTCGACCACGGTAATGATGCCGTCCAGCCGATAACGCGGTCCCACGGTCGGGTCGGTCATCAGGGTGTGGATGATGGGGGCGGGGTCGGCGAGCCCCGTGGTTTCAATCACCACGCGCTTGAACCAGGGAATTTTCTTGTCGAAGCGCTGCCAGAACAGCTCGCGCATGGCGTTGACCAGATCGCCGCGCACGGTGCAGCACAGACAGCCCGAATTGAGCAGCACCGTGTCCTCACGGGTTTCCTTGACCAGCAGATGGTCGATCCCGATCTCGCCGAACTCGTTGATCAGCACGGCGGCCTCGCCCATGTCGGGATGGCCGAGCAATTTGTTGAGCAGCGTCGTCTTGCCGGCCCCCAGGAAGCCGGTCAGCACGGTCACGGGAATGGTCTTGGCGATCAGCCGGGCATTGACGTCCTGCGGGGCGTCGGCTGTTCCCGCGTCAGTCCTTTCCGCCATAGAGGGCCTCCGGCGTGACCTCGGGTTCGGCGATCACGCGGATGTCGCCGTCGCGCACGGCATGGAAGAAACAGTTGTGACGGCCCGTGTGGCAGGCCACGCCCGTCTGATCGACCAGCATCAGCACCGCGTCCTCGTCGCAGTCGAAGCGGAATTCCTTCAGCATCTGAACCTGGCCCGAGCTTTCGCCCTTGCGCCACAGCCGGCCCTTGGACCGGGAGAAATAACAGACCCGGCCCGTTTCCAGGGTTTCGCGGATGGCGTCGGCGTTCATCCAGGCGAGCATGAGCATTTCGCCGGTGTCGTGCTGCTGCGCCACGGCGGGGATCAGGCCGGCTTCGTTGAATTTCAGGCGGCCGATCACCCGGTCCGCCACGTCGTTACTCATGCCCGTCGTCCTCGTTCTTTGGTCATGTCGCGGCGTTGAACCGCTGAATTTGGGTTCAGCGGGCGGCATTCAGCCGCCCGAGGCCTTCCTCCAGATCCTCGATCAGGTCCCGGGGGTCCTCCAGGCCTATATGGAGGCGCACCATGGGATTGTCATGTCCCCAGGCCACGGCCGTCCGCGACCCCTTGGGGTTGATCGGGATGGCAAGGCTTTCGAAGCCGCCCCAACTGGCGCCGATTCCGAACAGATCCAGCCCGTCGACCATGGCTGAGACCGCCGTCTTGGGATAATCGCCAAGCATCACGCCGAACAGGCCGGACGCCCCCGTGTGGTCGCGCTTCCACAAGGCATGACCGGGGTCGGAGGGCAGGGCGGGGTAGAGCACGCGCTCGACCTCGGGCCGGGCCGCGAGCCAGGTTGCGACCTCCATGGCGTTTTTCTGGTGGCGTTCCATGCGCACGGACAGGGTGCGGATGCCGCGCAGCGCCAGATAGCATTCGTCGGGCCCGGCGCGCGATCCCAAGGTGTTCTGCATGCCTTTCAAGGCCTGGAACTGTTCCTCGGTCGCGACCGTGACCGTGCCCAGCATGGCGTCGGAATGGCCGCATAGGTACTTGGTCCCGGCTTCCAGCACGATATCGACGCCCAGCGTGAACGGGTTGCAGAAGAAGGCCGACGACCAGGTGTTGTCGATCACGGTGATG
>DNMS01000064.1:2285-6503 GCA_003488105.1 Rhodospirillaceae bacterium | reverse complement strand
AGCGCGATCTCGTTCATGTCGAGCCTACCTCACCCCGTCGCCGGGGTCCACGGGCGGCCCCCTGGCCGACCTTACAGGGGCAGCGTAGGGATGCAAGACCACGCCATCTGTGACGGGCGGCACAATTTTGAAATCAAGGGAAAATTAGTTGCGAAGCCGTTACGAGCCGGCGGCGTCCTCGACCAGGTCCTTCATACGCTTGGCGATCGAGTCGTAGCGATAGTCGGAGATGCGGAACACCCAGGGGCCGGTGCGTGCGCGCAAACCGTCGGCCTCCGCCGTGTCTTCGCCACCGGCGATGTCGAGCGACACCCAATATTCGGCCGCCGGCCCTTTGGGATCACCCTTGGGCAATTCGATCAGGGCGGTCACAGTCAGCCCGTCAAAGGTTTCGTAGACGACACGGGTCGCCGTGGCCGGATCGACGGGATGCTTTTCGCGAAGCGCGACGTCCATGATCTTGTAGTCGTCGATGGCCGACGCGATGCCGTTGACGCTGAACCGGCTTTTCACCTTTTTGCCGTCGGGAACGCCGTTCAGCACGAAATCCAAATCCCCCTGCTGTTCCTTGAAGATGGAAATTTTCTCGCCGTCGGCGTGATGAATTTCGACGCGCCGGATGCGCTTGGTTGGGATATCGAAGATGTCCGTCTCGATCCATTCGGAAATCAGTTTGCCGATTTCGATCGAGCCCTTGGCCAACCAGGCCTGATCCTTGCCGGGAATGCGGAAATAGGTGCCGCCTTCGGCCGAACCCTCAAGCGAGCTGCGGGCCTTGCCGATCACCATGTCGATCATCGGCCGCCCGCCCTTGTCGTTGAGGCGCAGGCTGATCGCCTTCGAGCCCACGGCATCGGGATCGCCCAGTTCAAGCCGCGGGAACAGTTCCGGGGTCGCCGTCTTGGGCGCCAGATAGGTGAGTTCCGCCACGCGCAACGCCAACGCGTTCACCTGGCTTGCCTTCGCCGGGTACATGTCGCGGTCGGCAATGCCCCAGTCCCCGGCATCCTTGGCGTTGCGCTTGAAGGTCAGCACCCCGCCTTCGTGGCTTTCGATGCGCACCGTGTCGACATCGTTCAGGTTATCGATCAGGCCCGGCACCACCGGATCGCCCAGGTTGGCGTAAACCGCGTCGCCGGGCCGGGTGACCACGGCGGCGGCGGCGGCAACGATGCCCAGCACCGCGGCGACCAGAAGGATCAGGAAGTTTTTCGCGCTCATGCCGGCTCTCCCCTATTCCGTCACCGGCCGCGCGCGGGCGCGGCCCAAGCGGCGGGCAACGGCGATGATCAGGGCGGCAAATCCCAGAATCAAGGGAATGGCCGCGATGTTGAGGAACTTCAGCCAGGCGTCCAGCGCATCGATATCCTTGCGCAGCGCGTGCTGCACGTTGCGCAGGTCGTGGCGGATATCGATCATCTTGCGGCGGAATTCGGCGATCGCGGTTTTCTCTTCCGCCGTCAGGATGGCTTCGCCGTTGGCCCCTTCGCGGTTGGTCAGGCCCTCGATCCGCTTTTGGGTCTCCTGAAGTTCCTTGGCCAGTTTCTCTTGTTCAGCGCGGAACTTGCGCTCGGCCTCAAGCTGGATTTTCTCGACCATCAGGAACGGGCGCTTGGAATCCCCGCGCGAGCGCAGGCCCAGCAACACATCGCCGCCGGACAGGTTCTCAACCGCGTTGATGACGAAGTCGCTGTTGCCCGCATAGGGCACCATAAGCTGTTCGCCGTTGACGTTGCGAACTTCCGCCCACAGACCTTCGTGCAGGACGTCCGTGTCGGCGACGACCACCGCGTTGAGCGGCTTCTGCGATTCCGCCAGGTGGGTCTTGGCCCTTTCGAGGCGGGCCTTTTCGGCGTCCTCGCCCTCACCGATCAGCGGCGGCCCGTCGGGGAACGCCGATTTGACCGGCCCGGTCACGCGCGCGGCCATGGTCAGCTTCTTACCCGACGCCTTGAAGTCACGGAACAGGGCGACAATGTCGATGCGGCCTTGCAGCTTAGCCACGTCAAGGGCTTCGGAATCCTCCGAGGTGGTGACGAGCGGGCGGAAGGTCGTGGTCGCGCCCTCGGCCGGCTCGAGTATCCCGGCCGAACCGACGTTGAGATCGCGGATGTCGGCGACCACTGCGTCGGTGGTGTCCAGGTTGCGCCGATCAAGCGTATTCCACGCCACGTAATCGACCTGGGTGATCTGGCCTTCGTGACGGACGTTGACGCGGCGCGCCGATTGCAGGTCGGCGGCGACCTTGTCCTTGATGAAGGTGACGCCCCAGGATTTCAGAAGCCGGTCGATGTCCGATGGGCCCGCCGGTCCCTGAGGGCTGGGGGCTTCGGTTTCCGCGTTGGGGTCGATGAAGGCCAGAACCCGCCCGCCGCGCATGACGAACTGGTCAATGGCGTACAGGGTCTCGTCGCTGAGGTTTTTGGGATGGACCAGCATCAACATGCCGATTTCAGACGGCACGGCGTTGAATTCGGCCGGCATGGTGCGGACGTCGAACAGTTCGCGGATCTGGCTGATCACGGCCCAGGCCGGCACGGGCCGCTGGCCCATCATGAAGCCACCCTCAACCGGCAGACGCGCGACCATGCCGACGATCGGTCGGTCCAGGGTCGCCAGCGAATAGACCAGCTTGGTCAGATCGTATTCCAGGAACGGCTCGCGTTCCGTCGTGAAGTAGGGAATGACGGCCTTGCCGTCGACGGAATTGGTGCCGGCCAGACCGAAATAACCGCGGTCGCCGGACTGGTCATAGGGCAGGCCCTGCAGGCCGAAGGTGACGGCCTCGTCCTCGACCTCGGAAAAGGCCTCCGGGTTCTTGACTTCAAGCCGAATCTTGCCGCCCGAGATATTGACGTAGCGTTCCAGAAGTTCGCGCACACGGTTGGCGTAGGCCTGATGGCCCGGATATCTTTCGCCCAGCGCGCGGGTGAAATAGAGGCGTAGCGTGATCGGTTCCGTCAACGACGTCAGCACCTTGCGCGTACCGTCGGACAGGGTGTAGAGCCCGCGTTCCGTCAGATCGACCTGGGCCGAGCGCAGGGACAAGTTGACCGCCAGATTGACGGCAAGGAACAAGACGGCGGCGAGACCCACGCCAATCACGGCGAGACGGTTGCGGTCGATGGTCTTCAATGCGTTCATGATTTTTCCCGCCCTCTACGCCGATTTCTTCACTTCAACGACAATCACGTTGGTGAACAGGAAAAACGCAATCAGCGACACGAAGAACAGCACGTCACGCAGGTCGATAACGCCGCGCATGACCGCATCGAAGCGGACCAGAAAGCTGAGGCTGGCCACCGTGTCGACGATCAGCGCCGGCGCCCAGCCCTGGAAGAAGTTGAGCACCAGATCCAGGCCGCTCATGGTGAACAGGAAGCACACCGTGGCCGAAATGATGAAGGCAATCACCTGGTTCTTGGTCATCGCCGACATGCAGGCGCCGATGGACATGAAGGCACCCGCCATCAGGAAGCTGCCGACATAGCCCGCGACGATCACGCCGTTGTCCGGCGCGCCCAGCACGTTGACGGTAACCCAGACGGGAAAGGTCAGCGCCAGCGCGATGCCGCAGAACGCCCAGGCCGCCATGAATTTGCCGAGCACCGCCTGCGTCGTGGTCACGGGCAGGGTCATCAGAAGCTCGATGGTGCCGGACTTGCGTTCCTCCGCCCACAGGCGCATGGCGACGGCGGGAATCAGGATCAGGTACAGCCAGGGATGAAAGCGGAAGAAGGCTTCCAAATCCGCCTGACCGTTATCGAAGAAACGGCCCAGATAGAAGGTGAAGGCGCCGGTCAGCGCCAGGAAGATAACGATGAACACAAGCGCCAGCGGCGTCGCGAAATAGCCCGCCAGTTCGCGCTTGGCGATGATCCAGATGTTACGCATCGGCTCCCCCTTGGGGATCGCCCTGGGTGATCTTGCGGAACACTTCGTCCATATGGCCACGCTCCACGTACATTTCCTCGGGCGTCACGTTCCTGGACCGGAGCAAATCGCCGACCGGCAGGACGATGGATGCTCCCGCCTTGGGCCGGGCGCGGAAGGCCGCCGTGCCGTTCACCGGATCGCCGAGCGCGTCCACGCCCGCGACCTGGTCCAGGGCCGTCAGCCCGGCCACGATGTCGCCGGCCTGATCGGCCGCCAGCTTGACCACCACGGCGTTGTGCCGCGCGTCGCGGCACAGCAGTTGTTCCGGCGTGCCGTCGGCCA
>DNMS01000064.1:478-2148 GCA_003488105.1 Rhodospirillaceae bacterium | reverse complement strand
CCGCCTTGGGCCGGGCGCGGAACGCCGCCGTGCCATTGACCGGGTCGCCCAGCGCATCGACGCCCGCAACCTGATCCAGGGCCGCCAGCCCGGCCACGATGTCGGCGGCCTGATCGGCGGCCAGCTTGACCACCACCGCATTGTGGCGCGCGTCGCGGCACAGCAACTGTTCCGGCGTGCCGTCGGCCAACAACTTGCCATGGGCGATGACCACGGCGCGGGTGCAGATGGCTTCGACCTCTTCCAGGATATGGGTCGAGATGACGATGGCCTTGTTATGGGCCATGTCCTTGATCAGCGAGCGGACCTGATGTTTCTGATTGGGGTCGAGGCCGTCCGTCGGCTCGTCCATGATCAGGACTTCCGGGTCATGGAGAATCGCCTGGGCCAAGCCGACGCGGCGCTTGAAGCCCTTGGACAGGGTTTCCACCGGGCGATCGAACACCTCGTCCAATGTCGCCATCTCGCGCACCCGGTCGACCCGGCGGCCGATTTCGGCGCCGTTGAAGCCACGGATCTGGGCGATGAAGCGCAGGAACGAGGAAACCCGCATGTCGCCGTAGGTCGGCGCCCCTTCGGGCAGGTAACCGATCGCCGCCTTCACGGCCATGGGCTCGGTCACCACGTCGTGGCCCTGCACCCGGGCGGTGCCGCTGGTCGGCGTCAGATAGCCGCAGACCATCTTCATGGTCGTCGACTTGCCGGCGCCGTTGGGGCCGAGAAAGCCCAGCACCTCGCCCCGCCGCAGATCGGCTCCTTTGAAATGCGTGTAGTAAAGTTTTGCACCGTCAAATTTCGCACCACGAAGATCGGCCCTTTCAAAACTCGTGTTGGACAGGTCTGCGCCATTGAAATGGGCACCAAACAAATTGGCACGCACGAATTTTGCGCTCGTGAGATTGGCTTCGGAGAAATCACACGCCGGCAGTTCCGCATCGGAAAAATTGTAACCAGACAGATCGAGGCCCGAGAGATTGCAGGCGCGAAGCACGACCCGACGGCCACCCTTCATACCTCTCAGATAGCGGCCGTGAAAATCAGCCAGCCGCTCCACCGCGCAGGCTGAAAGCCTGCGGCCAATGATTTCTGCAACTTGAGACTTTAAGCCGACCAGCCGTCTTTCCGGCAAACGAACACTTGTCTCCATCGGTTCTTTCCGTTTTCACGCGTCACGCCACGCGCATAATGAAACAGAGATTTGTGAGGAATGAACAAATGAAAAGAGGTCGTTTTTCGACAGGTTTGGTTTAATTTTTATACAAACAGCCAGCGTGTATTCCGGCGGGTTCCGGATGAAGCTTCACTGACCCTTCGAGGCCGTCTCTAGAGACGAACCGGAATGTCTTTCTTCGCCATAAATGCTTTGGCCTCGCCGATTGTGTAGGTACCGAAATGGAAGATAGAGGCCGCAAGCACCGCGCTTGCGTGCCCTTCTTTCACCCCGTCTACAAGGTGATCGAGATTGCCCACGCCACCGCTTGCGATGACCGGCACACTGACGGCATCGGCAATAGCGCGCGTGAGTTCAAGATCGAACCCTTCCTTGGTGCCGTCACGATCCATCGAGGTCAGAAGAATTTCACCTGCCCCCAGTGACACAACTTTTTTGGCATATTCGATCGCGTCAATACCGGTTTCCTTGCGGCCACCATGGGTGAAGACTTCCCATT
>DNMS01000064.1:0-150 GCA_003488105.1 Rhodospirillaceae bacterium | reverse complement strand
CATGGGTGAAGACTTCCCATTTTCCGGGTGCAACAGCTTTCGCGTCCACGGCGACGACGATGCATTGGCTACCAAATTTTTCCGCTGCTTCGCGTACGAAATCAGGATTGTGAACGGCAGCCGTCATGATGGAAACTTTGTCGGCACCAG
>DNMS01000165.1 GCA_003488105.1 Rhodospirillaceae bacterium | reverse complement strand
ACGGGCGACCTGAACCGCTGGCTGACCGACATGCAGGAAGCCCATCCCGCGCCCATGGGCAAGGGCGGCAAGCGCATCCGCCTGCGTTACGCGACCCAGGCCAAGGCCCGCCCGCCCACGTTCATCGTATTCTGCACGCGGGCGACCGAACTGCCGGACAGTTACACCCGCTTTCTGGTCAACGGCCTGCGCGACCACTTCGGGCTGGACGGCGTGCCGATCCGCCTGATCTACCGCAAAAGCGAGAACCCTTACGCGGACCGGAAGTAGTCAGCGTTCAACCGTTGAGCGGAACCTTCCTGCCCTTGGATTTCTCCGTCTTGCCCTGTTTCGGTAGCGTGACCGTCAGAACACCTTTGTCGAAGGCTGCCTTGGCCTTGTCGCCGACAACCCCTTCCGGCAGCTTGAAGGACCGGCGGAACGAGCCGAACCGGCGCTCGCGCCGGCAATAGTCGTTCTCCTTGTCCTCGGACGTTTCCGACTTGTGACCGGAAATGGTCAACACATCGCCGTCGACCGCGACCTCGACATCGTCTTCCGACAGCCCGGGCAGGTCCGCCTTCAACACGAACTTTCCGTCGCCGTCGCTGACATCGACTTCCGGGTTGAGGGCAACCCCGGCCGGGACACCGAACATCTCAAGCGGGCTGAGGCGGGCCAGATCGGCCCAGCGCCGGTTCATATCCTCGAAATAGCGGTCCGCCTGTGCCCGCCATTCCTCAAGACCGCTTGCCGGTGTCACGTCCCCTTTCGACAACCCCGCGAACGGTTGAAGGCGGCCAAGCCCGTTCCAGGCGCTGAACCAGTCGCCCATCAGGCGTTCCATGTCGGTGCGCCAAGCTTCCGCCGGGGTCGTGGCATCCTTCTTGACGGAAACTTCGCCACCCTCGGCGCGCTTTGCCTCCACCTTTTTTTCCGGTGTGGATTGTTGCGTAGTGCTCATCGATATCCTCCTTCCTTACGCGATGGTTCGATATATGCGAGAAGGGTGATTTATTGGGCCGGACCGCGCCATGACATAGGTCAACGAACATGCAAAACCCCGCGCGTCGATGACACGCGGGGGTCTGAAAGCTAGAGGAAACCGACGGTTTAGTGGTCGTCGCCGTGGTGGCCGGTGATGGGGCCGTCCTTGAACAGGTTTTCACGGAGTTCCTTGTCGAACTGCGGCATGCTGCGGCGCAGCCATTCCAGGACCATGGCGGCGTGCTCGATTTCCTCGTCCCGGTTATGGGCCAGGATCGCCTTCAATTCAGGATCCGAGGTGGCGTCGACGCGCTGCTGGTACCAGTCAACGGCCTCCAGTTCCTCCATCAAGGAAACAATGGCGCGATGACGGTCCATGGTCTGTTCGGACAATTTCTCCAGGGGTTCGTGGAAACCTTCACTCGACATGGGAACTCCTTAATACAAATCGTGTGTGGACATTAAAGATAATGGATACACCATCGGGATCAACGCTCAAAGTTAGAATGATTCTAAAATAATGCTCTAATCAACCCCCACCCCGCTGAAATGCCCGGTCAAACGCCATCAGCGCCGCGGCTCGATCCTCCCTAGTATAGCCATGGAACCCAAGCGTCACATCCATGACTTCGATCTCGATCAGCGCGATGCGGCGTATGCGTTCGGGCCCCAGGGCGATCTCCAGAAGTTTGCCGTCCTGCTCCAGCACAATGCCATCCGCCGTCTCGACGAAGGCATCGGTGCCCAGCGCCTTGGCGATGCCGCGAAAGAAACCGGCCCGCGTCAGGGCCATTTCCTTTGTGATGACGACCGGCGCGGTCAAGGTTCCTAGCCCCCCGCCACCGGCGGCCACATGGCCAGGGCATCGCCCGCGTCCATGGCCGTCGCGGCGCGCGCCGAGGGCTCGACATAGACGCCGTTCAGCAGCACCAGGTGGCACATCTTTTCCGGCAGGCCGAGCTGGGCGATGACCGTGGCCGGGGTCGCGTCGGCGGCAACCTCCAGGTCAGCCTCGTTGCCTTTGGTGCCCGCCGGCAGATGTTCGGCGAGGGAAGCATAGAGCTTGACCCGGATCTTCATGGGGCGCCCCCGCCGTCAGGCATAGGCATGGGCGACATAGGCTTCCATGATGCGGTGCGGATCATCCATCAGCCGCGCCTTCCAAATGCCCAGGGGCGTGCGGTTCTGAATCAGGCCGCGCAGCACGCCCATATGGTCCGTACGGCCCAGGGACAGGGCCCCGACCAGCACGTCGTCCTTGAAGTTGAGGCGCAGGTACTTGAAGCGGTCACGGTCCAGGGCCTCGGCACTTTCCGTGCCGTCGCCTCCTTCCCAGTCGCCGAACGAGGTCGAGATCAGCCCCGCCGTGTCCAGCACGTTCATCTGCAACGAGCCCCGATAGGGCGTGACCTTGCCGGCCATGTTGAGGGCGGCAAAGCGGCCGTGTTCGGTCGAGGTCGGCTGAATGGCATGGACGTTGAAGCCGCCGCCGAAATCCGGGCCCTGGGCGCAGTCACCGGCGGCATAGATGTTGTCGGCGGAGGTGCGCAGGAATTCGTCCACCAGAATGCCCTGTTCGGCCTTCATGCCGGTGCCGTCGATGAAACCGATGTTGGATTTCACCCCGGCGGCGACGACCACCAGGTCGGCGGACGCCGTTTCCCCATTGTCCATGGCGACGGCCAGACGGCCGTCCTGTTCGCCGACCTCCGTCACTTTGGTCGAGGTATGCACCGTGATGCCCTTGGCCTGACACCAATCCTTGATCAAGGTGCCCGCCGTCTCGTTCATCATGCGCGGCACCATACGGTCCAACGCCTCGACCACGGTCAGCTTGACGCCCCGTTCGACCAGGGCCTCCAGGATGATGCAGCCGATGAACCCGGCCCCCATGAGGACGACCTCTGATCCCTTTTGCGCCAGCTTCTCGATCTCGCGGCAATCGTCGAGGGTCCAGCAGTGGTGAACCCCGGGCCGGTCGAGCCCCGGCACCGGCGGCTTGATCGGGCTCGCCCCAGTCGCGATCAGCAGTTTGTCGTAGGGCTGTTCGCCACCGCCTTCCAGCAGGACCTTCCCGGCTTTGACGTCGATCCCGGCGGCGCGGCCCTGGCGATAGGTGATGCCG
>DNMS01000398.1:10405-10597 GCA_003488105.1 Rhodospirillaceae bacterium | reverse complement strand
AAGCTGACGGGCCTGGAAGCCAAGGGCAAGGAACTGGACCTCAAGTACATCGAACTTGAAGGTGATGTCGGCGTCATCGCCAACGGCGCCGGCCTGACCATGACCACCATGGACGTGGTCCGCCACCATGGCGGCACGCCCGCCAACTTCCTGGAAATCGGCGGCGAAAGCTACACCAAGGGCACGGAAGCG
>DNMS01000398.1:3807-10246 GCA_003488105.1 Rhodospirillaceae bacterium | reverse complement strand
AGGAACGGCTGGGGGTCGATCCCCTGCCGGACATGAGTGCAGCCTGCAAGGCTGCGGTGGAAGCCGCGAAAGGGGGTGCCCGATGATTATCCGTGGAACGCACCGGGTGATCGTACAGGGCATCACCGGCAAGCAGGGGACCTTCTGGTCCGAACGCATGATGGAATACGGCACCAAGATCGTCGGTGGCGTGAACCCGAAGAAGGCCGGGACCGAACATATCGGCGTGCCGGTGTTCGGCTCCGCCGTCGACGCCATGAAGGGGCTTGAGGGCGGCTTCGACGTCTCCATCCTGTTCATTCCGCCCATGGGCGCCAAGGCGGCGGCGTTGGATGCGATTGAGGCCGGGGCCAAGGCCGTGGTCTGCCTGACCGAACACATCCCCGTGCAGGACGTCATGTACATGATGGCCGCGGCCAAGGAACGCGGCGTCAAGATCATCGGCCCCAACACGGCCGGCGGCGTGACGCCGGGCGAATGCTTCACGGGCTTCATGCCGGCGTTCAACGAAAAGATCTTCCGGCCCGGCAACGTCGGCATCATTTCCCGCTCCGGCTCGCTCGGTACCCTGATGTGCCTGAACGTGGTTCAAGCTGGTTTTGGGATATCCGCTTTTATTGGTATTGGGGGCGACCCCATCATCGGCACCACCACCCGCGACGCGCTGGAAGCCCTCGATGCCTTCGAGAAAACCGACGCCGTGGTAATGGTCGGCGAAATCGGCGGCGCCATGGAAGAGCACGCCGCCGAATATGCCGCCACCATGAACAAGCCCATGGCCGCCTTCATCGCGGGCGGGGCCGCGCCCGCGGGCAAGAAGATGGGCCATGCTGGGGCCATCGTCATGGGCAACAAGGGAACGTACCAATCCAAGGCCGACGCGCTGTCGGCGGCGGGTGTGACGATCCTCGATACGCCCATGGATGTGGGCCCGGTCTTGAAGGAACGCATGGCCTGAAGGAATCAGTGACGTAAACTACTAACCGGTCGCCGCAGCCCATCAATCGATGGGTTTGCGGCACCAGAACTGGTACATGCCCTTAAACGTCTCCGGATGGCGGCGCTCATAGTCATGCCAGACCTCAAGACCATCGGTTGCGCCGGGCGCGCCCGGCAGGGCCGTCAACTCGAAGCAAAGGAATTCCAACCTCAAGGTTGTGAGCGCTTTTTCGATTTGAGGCAGTGAATATCGGTGCTCCTGGACATGGAATAGGAGATCGCGGCATTCGCTGAGCGAATAGTAGTCCGTGTAACTGCATATTCCAGCGGCCAGCGCATCGCCACTCAGGGCACGATCTAGGATGGCCCGACGGCAATGGCGAATGCCATCCGGCGTGGCTTCGTATCCCTGGTTCGCGATCAGGCTGCGTCCGTAGACCACGTCCTGTCGGGCGAACTCGCTGTAAAGGGCGATTTTCATCAGGCCGCCCGGCCGCAGAAGGTTGGTGAGGATTTCCCAACCCTTGAGCGGATCTTCCAAGTGGTGGAGCACGCCCAGGCTTTCGATATGGTCGAAGCGCTGGTCCAGACCAGAGAGTTCTAGAATGTCTGCTTGGGCATAGCGGATGTTCCGAATTCCCATTTCCCGGGTTTTTCTTTCTGCATAGGCAAGGCTGGCGAGGCTGAGATCGATCGCCGTCACCTCGGCTTCGGCGAATCGAAGTGCCGTCGCGATCGCGTGCTGGCCGGTTCCACAGCCAGCGACCAGAATTTCCGGTCGGTCCGGTGCCGCCCAGTCACCCAACGCAAGGTTCAAGGGGGCGTCTTTCAGGATGTCTGCCATGTTGCGATGGTCTGGGTTGGCGCCCAGTCTCATCCAGCGAGGATATGGGTTTGTCTCGTATTGATTGCGGACGGACTGGGAGACAGCGTCGGAAACAGCGGTCAGGACCGGGATCGCGCCCTTGAGGGCATCTTCTGCCGCCGGGTTCACAATCTGCTCCTGGGCAACTTCGCTCAAGGGTGCTGGCAGATCAATCTTCGCCAACGCCTCGGCCCAAGGGTATTGGCTGAGCGGCCGGTAGCAGCCCAGTAGGATGATGGAATCCATCGGTAATGACATACCATCACTGACCGCCCGCGCTGCCAAGTTGGCAAGGGCCGGGATGGCCTGCGTTTCCTCCGATGTTTCAAAATAGGCGTATTCGTTGATGAAACACTGAATGGAAAGCGCGGCGAGAAAGTTGATCCGTTGTCCTTGGGCGCGGTCTTCGGAGTGGCTCAGAAGCATGGCCCTGCGGGCCGCGGTCAACAGTTGTTCGATCCGGCTGTCCGCGAGCGGGCAGGATTTCAGGGCTTTCAGGAACAGAGGTTGGGCGGCCAGTGCGTCTGCGGCCCTTGTGCCCGGAAAATCCGCTTTCGTCTGAGCGGGGGCAGAGCGCGCGATCAGCTCTTTCACATCCGGATGATGCACCAGGGTGGCGATGACGGACCGTGCAAGCCGGGCCGGGGTGACGGTCGGGTGGTCCAGAAGTTTTTCGAAATTGCGGGCCAATGTGTCGTCATAGGCATTCGGCGAGTGCGTTTCCAGGTGGTTGGCGAATGCCGCCCATATGGATGTCTGATCCGGTGCGAGGGAAAGTGCGTGACGGAAGCTGTCCGTCGCCGCATCTATCCTGCCAGCCGCGCGGTATGCGATTGCCAGGGTGTTGTGAACAGTCGCATTTGCGATATCGATAGATGCCGCCCGTTCAAGCAGTGGTAGGGCGTCTTGTGGGTGGTCTATCTCCACCAGCGTAATTCCCATATTGAGGAGCGCGCCAAAGCACTTGGTGTCTAAATGGAGTGCGGCGCGATAGTTTTCCAGCGCGGCATCCATCTGACCCGTCTGGCGTAAGGCGTTGCCCAGGTTGAGGCGGGAGTCCACATGGCGGGGCATTGACATGACGGATTTTTCAAAGCTCGCGACAGCGTTTTTAGCCTCGTCGTTATCCAGATAGGCGTTGCCCAGATTGTACCAGCCGCCGGCAAGAGTCGGCTGGGCGGAGAGCGCCTTTGAAATTAGCTCGATTGCTTCAGCTGCCCTACCCGATTGCCGTGCGATGACGCCCAGCATGTGAAGCGCATCCGGTTGCATTGGATCGGTGTCCAGGACTTGTCGGTAGGCTACTTCCGCTCCCTGAAGGTCGCCGGCCTTATGGCATTGGATCGCCTGAGCCAAAATCGGCGACGGTGCGTTTTGTGCCGGGCTTTTGCGCCTGGTCGTGGCTTTTGCTTTTCTGGGTTTGCTTTTCTTCATGCCATGTCGTCAATCGAGTGAGTGCGGATGAATGGGCCAAAGACAGTCTAATGGTTCTGGCTAATGGTTCTGGGATTTTCCGACGGAATTAGTTAAGTGTGGGATAACAAGGCTGGGCGTCTGTATTCAATGGCAGTCCGGGCCTATACTAACCCGTGCATCAATAACCTAGGAAAGACGATGACTCCGCCCGACGCCGCTTCCTCCCCTCCGATCCTTTCTGAAACCATCCGCGTCCTCGGCGACCGGCGCTCGATCCGCGCATTCTCGGACAAGGACGTGATCGACGATCAGGTCACGTCGATCCTGGAAGCCGCCCGCCGGGCCCCGACCTCGGGCAATCTGCAGGCCTATTCCGTGGTCGTCGTGCGCGATGCAGAGACCAAGGAAGAGCTCGCCAAGATCTCCGGCGGTCAGAAGCATATCGAGACCTGTCCGGTCTTCCTCGCCTTCGTCGCCGACCTGACGCGGATCGAAACGGCGTTCCAGCGCCACGATGGCAACCTTGATGACAATAACCTGGAAATGGGCCTGATGGCCTCCATCGATGCCTCCCTGGTCGGCATGGCGGCCTATGTGGCGGCGGACAGCTTGGGCATTCAAGGCGTGATGATCGGCGCCATGCGCAACGATCCCGAAGCGGTCGCCGAACTTCTCGGCCTGCCTTTCCGCACCTATGTGGTGTTCGGCATGTGTCTGGGCTATCCGGCGGAAGCACCGAAGCAAAAACCCCGCATGGCCGCCGAGGGCATTATCCATTACGAACGCTACGACGCGGACAAGGCGCTGGCCGTGGTCGATACCTACAATGCCGAATTGAAGGCGCATTACGAATCCGTGGGCAAGCCGACGGCGGACGACTCCTGGTCCGCCGATGTCGACAAGAAATACGCCCAGCGCCCCCGCGACCATCTGCGGGATGCCTTGAAAAAGCGCGGTTTCGATTTCCGCTGATTGCGGACAAATCACTGACGGGCGTATTCCATGCCGTTCACCGTTCACGACGAGGCCGAAGGGCTGTGGGTCACACTCACGGGTTTCGCCGTGCCTTATGAGTTTCAGGAAGTGGCCCTTGCCACGGCGGCCCATCCCGACCGGGACCGCCACCGCTATCACCTGTTCGATTTCTCCGACATCGACCGCGACGCCCTGTTCGCCCTGACGGAGGCCATCGGCTCCTCTCACGCGGCTAAATCGCGGGAAATTTTCGGCGACCGGGAAAACCCCAAGTTCACCGGCCTGATTTCACCGCACGAGAAAATGCAGACGGTCTTCCAGGTCTTTATGGATTCCAATCCACGCCCATCGGGTCACGTGATTCGGCGGTTCACGACCTTGAAGCAGGCGCGGGCGTGGTTGCGGGAATGCCTGAGCGGGGAGCATTCCGAAAACGCCGGTTGAAATTCCCGCCCCGTGGGCCATGTTTGAACCTTCGCACAGGCCATCATCATTTCGGGGCAGCATATGACCGCTAATTTTCTCGTCCAGGCCGCGGTCTTTCTTGCCGCCGCCGCCATCGCCGCCCCCCTCGCCAAGAAGCTGAACATCTCGTCGGTGTTGGGATATCTGGCGGCTGGCGTGTTGATCGGCCCGTACGGGCTGGGCTTCGTCTATTCCGTCTATCAGGTCGAAAGCATCCTCCACATCGCCGAATACGGCGTGGCCCTGCTGCTGTTCCTGATCGGGTTGGAACTGCGGCCCAAGCGTCTGTGGACCATGCGCCAATCGATCTTTGGCTTAGGAGCCGGGCAGGTCGCCGTTTGCGCCCTCTGCCTCACCCCCCTGGCCACCCTGTTCGGTATTTCCTGGGACAAGGCCGTGTTTGTCGCCCTGGCGCTGTCGCTGTCATCGACCGCCTTCGTCCTTCAGGTGCTGGAGGAAAAGGGCGAGTTGACCACCCGCCACGGCCGCGCCGCGTTCTCCATCCTGCTGTTCCAGGATCTGGCCGCCATCCCCTTGATCGCGATGATCCCGTTGTGGGGGGCGGGGGCGCCCGGATCGGGCCTGTCGCTGGTTGATGCGGCCTTTGCCATCGGCGCGATCCTGGCCGTCGTGGTGGTTGGGCGCTACCTCCTGTCGCGGCTCTATAAGCTGGTCGCCCTGACCGGCGTGCGCGAGGCCTTGACGGCAAGCGCCCTGCTGACCGTGGTCGGCGTGGCGCTGTTGATGGAAGCGGTCGGCCTGTCGGCGGCCTTGGGGGCCTTCCTGGCCGGGGCCTTGCTGGCCGATTCCCCCTACCGCCATCAGATCGAAGCCGATATCGCGCCCTTTGAGGGCCTGTTGCTCGGCCTGTTCTTCACGGCCATCGGCATGGCGCTCAACCTCAACCTGTTGGCCGATCAGACGTTGGTAATCCTGGCCGGGGTGGCCGGTCTGGTCGCCGTGAAGGCGGGCGTGATCTTTGTCCTGGGCCGCATGCGCGGGCTCGACACGCCCGCCGCGCGCAGGCTGGCCATGGCCGTGTCGCAAGGCGGGGAATTCGCCTTCGTGCTGTTTTCCACGGCGCTGGGCGCCAATGTGATCGAACGCGACCTGGCCGAATTGCTGTCGGTCATCGTGACGCTCTCCATGCTGTCGACGCCGCTGCTGTTGGCCGCCGACGGCCTGATCGCCCGCAAGGGGGCCGCGGCCACCGACGCCCACGACGACATGCCCGAGGAAATGGGCCATGTGGTGATCGCCGGGTTCGGGCGGTTCGGCCAGATCACGGCTCGTGTGCTGAGCGCGCGGGGCATCCCGTTCATCGCCCTCGACAATTCCCCGGAACAGGTCGACCTGGTCGCCCGCTTCGGCAGCCGGGCGTACTTCGGCGACGCCAGCCGCCTGCATATCCTGGAGGCGGCGCAGACGCGCAAGGCGCGGGCCTTCGTGCTGGCCATCGACGATGTCGAGGCATCGCTGCGCACGGCGGAAATCGTGCGCCGCCACTTCTCCGACGTCCCCGTGTTCGCCCGTGCGCGCAACCGCCAGCACGCCCATCGGCTCATGGACTTAGGGGTCAAGCACATCCGCCGCGAGACGTTCCTGTCGGCCCTCGACCTGACGCGGGAGGTTCTGGGCGGGCTCGGCTTCTCCAATGCCGAGACCACGCGGATGACGGACGCCTTTCGCCGGCACGACGAACAGCGCCTGTTTGACGATTACGCCGATTACGCGGACCAACAAAAGCTGCAGGTCAAGGCGCGCAAGTACCAGGAGGAG
>DNMS01000398.1:0-3730 GCA_003488105.1 Rhodospirillaceae bacterium | reverse complement strand
GAGCTTGTCGAGTTGTTCAAGCAGGACGCGGCCGGCCTCAGCCCCGACGCGGCGGAGGACGGCGGCAAGGGTTGAGCACCATCAGGCGCTTAGGACAGCCGGCCGGTTCATGTTGTCGAACAGGCGGGCGACGATCATCTTGATCAGGTAGAGCCCGAATTCCGGATTGTCGGCGAACAGTTCCAGCACCCGCTGCTCGGCGATGGCGAGAACCACACAGTCGTCGCGGCATTCCACGGTCTGCGAGCGTTTGCGGTCGGGGGCGAACATGGCGATTTCGCCGATCAGATTGCCCGGCCCGATCTCCAGATCCAGTTCGATGATGTGGGCGCGGCCCGACGCCAGATAGAAGATGTCCTGGGCGGCGTCGCCGCGCCGGCACAGGAATTCCCCCTTGGCGACGCGGCGCTCCGTCATGAAGGGCAGCAGGGACTTCACGTCGAATTCCGCATGGGCCATTTCATGGATGCGGCGCTTCAGGCGCACGGCCTGCATCAGGCGCATGGCGTTCAGCGGAAACAGACAGCCGTGCAGCACCATGATCGGCACCAGGTCGCCGTATACGCCATAGGAAAAGAACAGGAAGTTGCTGGCCAGCCCGACGATCCGCAGCGGGATCATCGACTTCATCCAGAAGGTCACGAAGACGGCGCCGGACGCGACGTAGCCGAGTATTTCCAGTATCTGCATCGGCTTCCCGGTCGGTCTGGTTCTTGGACCATCCCTTCTAGTCACTCCCGGGGGTGCGGGAAAGCATTCAATTTTTGGAATGTTCCGACCACGAGGTCGGGCGGGAAGCCGCTTAGTCCTTGATGATCTCCGGCGCCGGCGGCGTCTTGCCCAGGATCATGTCCGCCGCCTTTTCCGCGATCATGATGGTCGCCGCGTTCAGGTTGGCGGACGGCATGTTGGGCATGATCGAGGCATCGACCACGCGCAATCCATTCAGGCCGTGCACCCGCAGCCGGTCGTCGACCACCGCATCCGGGTCCGTGCCCATCTTGCAGGTGCCGACGGGGTGGAAGATGGTGGTGCCGATCTGCCCCGCCGCGTCGGCCAGCTCGTTGTCCGTAGTCAGATGGGCGCCGGGCTTATATTCCTGTGGCTTGAAGCGGGCGAGCGCTGGGTGGGACACGATATGGCGGGACAGGCGCAGCGCATCGGCCGCGACCTTGCGGTCGCCCGGCGTGGACAGGTAGTTGGGCTGGATCGCCGGCGGCGTGAACGGGTCCGGCGAGGTGATCGTCACGGTGCCCCGGCTTTCCGGGCGCACGTTGCACACGCTGGCCGTGAAGGCCGGGAAGGGATGCAGCGGCTTGTCCCAGGAATCCAGGCTGAGCGCCTGAATGTGATATTGCAGATTGGGCGTTTCCCGCGACGGGTCCGACTTGGCGAAGGCGCCCAGGGTCGACGGCGCCATGGACATCGGGCCGGAGCGGAACAGCGCATATTCCAGCGCGATGCCCATCTTGCCGATCAGCGACCCCGCCCGCTGGTTCAAGGTCTTGGTGCCTTCGACCCGGTAGACCGGGCGGATCTGCAGATGGTCCTGCAGATTGCCGCCGACGCCCTTTAACTCATGGCGGACTTCGATGCCGTGCCCTTGCAGCAAGGCCCCCGGGCCGATGCCGGAGACCTGCAATATCTGCGGCGAGCCGATGGAGCCGGCCGACAGAATGACCTCGCCCCGGCAGGTCACACCCGCGTCTTCGCCCGCGACGCGCAGGTCCAGGCCGGTGACGGTCTTGCCCGACAGGCGCAGTCCCTTCACATGGGCATGGGTGACGATGTCCAGATTGGCGCGGTCCTTGGCCGGGCCCAGGAAGGCCTTGGACGTGTTCCAGCGTACGCCGGACCGCTGGTTGACGTGGAAGTAGCCGCAGCCTTCGTTGTTACCCTTGTTGAAATCGTCGACCTTGGGAATGCCGGCCTCGGCGGCGGCGTCACGGAAGGCATCCATGATTTCCCAGGTCGTGCGCACATTTTCGACCCGCCATTCGCCGCCGGCCTGATGGAAGTCGTCAAGCGGGATGGCGGCCTGGTCCTCGGATTTCTTGAAATAGGGTAGGACGTCGTCCCAGCTCCAGCCGCGGTTGCCCATCTGGGCCCATTGGTCGTAATCGCGGGCCTGGCCGCGCATGTAGATCATGCCGTTGATGGACGAACAGCCGCCCAGCACCTTGCCGCGCGGATAATTCAGCGCGCGCCCGCCGAGCCCGGCCACGGCCTCGGTCTTGAAGCACCAGTCCGTGCGCGGATTGCCCATGCAGAACAGGTAGCCGACGGGGATGTGGATCCAGTGGTAGTTGTCCTTGCCGCCGGCTTCCAGCAGCAGGACCCGGTTGGCTGGATCGCCCGACAGCCGGTTGGCGAGGACGCAGCCAGCAGTGCCCGCACCGACGATGACGTAATCGTATTCTCCCAGATCGTGCATGGGCTGCTCTCTCGCCTTTCCTGGAGTTTGTCCTTCGGGTTTACTGTCCGCCGCGTGGTTGGGTCCGCGGCGCTTTCGGGCCTCAGCTGCCGAACAGGCCGAAAAAGCCCTTGCGCTTGGCCGTGGTGCTCAGGGTACTCAACGGTCGGCGCATGGCAATAGCCTCAATGATGCGGAATTGCCCGCCGGTCAGCTTGCTGAATCGGCAGCCCAGGCTGGTTTCCGCGTAATCGATGCGCATGACTTCGCCGTTGGCGCCCAGCGGCACGCGGCCGTCGTCCCCGGTTACGACATGAGTGACGGTGAAGCTTTGGCCTGGGCGCATCTTGCCGATGGCGTTTTTCAGCCGGAACCCGCCGACACTCATGTCGCCGACGGGAAATTCCTGACCGTTGATGACGAATTTGACGCCACGGACGTCCAGACGCACGTCGCGGCGTCTGTTGTCATCCTTGAATCCGACGATCTTGCGCCCGCTCATTCACCGAGTCCTATTTCTCATCCCTGGAATAATACTCTCGAATACGGGCGCGGGAGAACCAGGCTTTTGATCTTTTTCAAAAGCCGGAAATGCCAAAGCCGGGGGCAGGCGTTGAAATTGTGGCCGCATCCCGCCGTCGTTGTTAGAGTGACCGTCCGCGATTTCTCCCGAAAGTCCTGCCATGCCAAAGACCTTGATCCTGACCTTCATCGCCGATGACCGGCCGGGCCTGGTGGAGCGCATTTCGCAAACCGTGGCGGATGCCGGCGGCAACTGGCTGGACAGCCGCATGGCCCATCTCGCGGCCAAGTTCGCCGGTATCGCCAAGATTGAGATCGTCGAGGACGAGATCGCCGCCCTGGAGGCCGCCCTCCGCGCCCTCGACGCCGAGGGCTTTCACCTGGTGGTCGAGGTCGCGTCCGATACGGTGGCCCCCATGGGCTCCGTGTTCGAGATCGACCTGTTGGGGCCGGACCATCCGGGCATCCTGCGCGACATTTCCCATTGCCTGGCGGAACGCGGCGTCAGCGTCGAAGACATGGAAACGGACATTCGCGAAGCGCCCCATTCCGGCGGCACGCTGTTCCACGCCCATGCGCGGGTGCGCGCCCCGCAAGGCCTCGGCGACGAGGACCTGCGGGAAAGCCTGGAAATTCTGGCCGGTACCTTGATGGTTGATATTACGGTCGGCAAAATTCTCTGACATCAAACCAAAAACCACCCTTCGGGAGAACATCCATGGAAATGAAAATGACGGGCCGCAAGGCCCTCGTGACCGGCGGCAGCCTGGGTATCGGCCGGGCCATCGCCCAGGC
>DNMS01000356.1 GCA_003488105.1 Rhodospirillaceae bacterium | reverse complement strand
CCCATGGCATCGGCGAAACGCGACCACCTGATCGACACGGCGCTGCGCCTGTTCGGCCGCGACGGTTATCACGCCGTGGGCATCGACCGGGTGATCGCCGAAGCAGGGGTCGCCCGCATGACCCTCTACAATCACTTCAAATCGAAGGACGAACTGATCCTGGCGGTCCTGCACCGGCGCGACGAACGGTTCCGCAACTCGTTCATGCGCCAGGTCGAACGCGCCGCCCCCGACCCCAAAGGACGGATCCTTGCCACCTTCGATGCCTTGGACACATGGTTCGCCTCCGACGATTTCACCGGCTGCATGTTCATCAATGCCGCCGCCGAATATTCCGATAAGAACGACCCGATCCACCGCACTGCCCGCGAACACAAGGACTTGGTCGTGGATTATCTCCGCGACCTGGCGTCCAAAGCCGGAGCCACCGACCCGGACGACCTCGCCGCCGGATTGGCCCTGCTGACCGAAGGCGCCATCGTCTTGGCCCATGTGGCGGGCCATAAGGACGCTGCCCGCAAGGCCAAGAAGGCGGCCGAGGTCTTGATCCGCGACGCCGGGCTTTAGGGCGGCACCCAGCCCCCGGACAACGAACAGATGCCCCGGCGGCGCAGGCTTGCTACCATCCCGGATCACCAAAGGGGAAATTCCATGCGCCGTTTCACGTTCCTGTCCGTCCTGGCCGCCCTCCTGGCCCTATCCATATCTTCTGCCCGCGCGGCCGAATTGACCGTGGCCTTCGCCATCGCCAAGCCGCCCTTCGTCTATGCCACGCAGATCGGCCCGGCGCAGGCCGACGACAAAGGCGGGATCGAGTTGGATATCATGAAGGCGGCCCTGGCCCCCCGAGGCCACAGTTTCCAGGCCGTCTATTCGACCTATGATGAGTTGACCGCGCTGGTTCTCGACGGCCGCGCCGATGCCGCCGCCACCGTGCGCCCGGAAAACCCCAACCTGTTCTATTCCAACGAATTCGTCAGCTTCCACAATGTCGCGGTCACACGCGCAGACGGCCCCACCCCCGCCACCATCGCCGACTTGGCCGGGCTCAGCATGGTTGCCTGGGAAGGTGCTACGAAAGACCTGGGCCCGGCATTCTCCGAAGTGGCCGTCACGTCCCCGAACTATGCGGAAATGGGCGATCAGAAAGCACAGGTGAAGGCTTTTCTCGACGGCAGGTTCCAGGCCCTGATCATCGACAGCACCATCTTCCGCTATTGGAAAAAGGTCCTCGGCGGCAAGGCTGCCGATTTCCAGTTTCACTCCCTGTTCGGCGGGCACACGCCCTTTGTCGCTGGCTTCGCCGATGAAACCATCCGCAACGATTTCAACACGGGCCTGAAGGAAATCCGCCAGAACGGCGTCTACGACGTCCTGTTCAACCGCCACATCGCTGACTAAGACCGAGTGGCCTCAATCCTTGACCGAATTCGGTTCAGAATTGGGGATCGCCAGAACCATCAGATTGGCGATCAGGATCGTCCCCGCCAACAGGTAGAACACGGCCGTCAGGCCCCAGGTGTCGGCGATCAGGCCGCATAAGGGCGGCAGGGCGAAGTTGAAGGCCGATTGTGTTCCGAACAAAAGGCTCATGGAACTACCGGACAGGTGCGGCGGCGTGATGTCCATCATCCAGCTGTGCATCACCGGCCGCGCGGCATAAAGCGCGAAGCCCAAGATCGACACGCCGACGATCAGCATCATCTGATTGTCCAGCAGCGTGATGACCGCGAGCACGATGGTCGTCCCGGTAAAGCCCGCCATGACCACGGGCCGCCGGCCCGAGCGATCGGACCAGATGCCCGCCAGCGGGGTCGCGATCAGACCGCCGAGCTGCATCGCCATAAGGGTCGCCCCCACCGCCGTCGGCGCCAAATGCATTTCGTCCGCCAGGTAAAGCGGCAGGAACATGAGCAGCCCCATGAGCGTCATCGTGCGGAACCCGGACATGACGCAAAGCGCGACCACCCAGCGGTTCTTCAACAGCTTTTTGAGGCCGTCCAGGTAGTCCGTGCCGCTCAACTTCGCCTTGCCCGGTGCGTCGTTGGTGGCTTTGTCTCGGGCATTGAGGGTCAAAAGCAGTAAAAGCGCGATGACGAACACGGGGATCGACGCCACAACCGAGGCCTCGCGCCAACCGAGCCAGACCAATAGGAAGCCGGCCGCCAAGGGGGCGATGGCGTCACCGACGCTGGCCCCCAGCGCATGCAGGGAAAGCGCATAGCCCTTCTTGTTCGGAAAGGCCGACGACAGGTAGGAAATTGCCGGCGGGTGCCACAGGTTGTTGGTCGCCCCGATGAACGCCAGCAGCACGAACAAGGACCAGAACCCGTTCGCCCATTTCATGGCGGCCAGCGCCAGGGCGCCGATCACCAACGCGATGACCTGAAGGAACACGCGCCGGCCGACCAGGTCGACTATCGCCCCCGAGCCGAAATTGGCGATGAAACTGAACAGGTGGAACGAGGTCAGGATCAGGCCCGCCTCGGTATAACTGATACCCAGGTCCTGGCGCAGCCAGGGCACCATCAGGTAATAAACCGCGATAATCCAATGGGTTCCGCCGTGACCCAGGCCGATCATCCAGGCCGGCCATTGCTGGCGCAGGGGGATTCCGGTCCATCTCTCGATCGCTGCACCCATTGCCCGTCCTCCCTGATGAAACCGCATTGAATCCGGGGACCGGCGGCGGTTAGTGATTGTATACAAAGGCCGGTCAATTTACCCTGTCGCCTTGCGCTTTAACAAGCTGGACCATGGCCCGCAAAGATCGGCAGCCTGGTCCGCCAATGAAAACAAAGAGGACTTAGAGGAACCACCCATGGACGGATTTACGATGGACGGCGTCACGGATCAGTTGGTTGTCGAAAAAAAGGACGGAGTCGGCTACATCCGATTCGACAATCAGGCCAAGAAGAATGCCATGACCTTCGAGATGTGGCGCGACCTGCCGGCCGTGCTGGATGATTTCCTGGCAGACGACGCCGTGCGCGTGGTGGTCGTTTCCGGCGAGGGCGGCGGTGCCTTCTGCGCCGGGGCCGACATTTCCCAATTCGCGAAGAACCGGTCGTCCGAGGACGGTGTGAAAATCTACAACGCCGCCACGGAAAAAGCGTCGGAACGCCTGCGCGAATTTCCCAAGCCGACCATCGCCAAGATCGAAGGCCCCTGCGTCGGCGGCGGCGTCGGCCTGGCCACCTGCTGCGATATCCGCATCGCCGAGGAAAACGCCATCTTCGCCGTGCCCGCGGCCAAGCTCGGCCTGGGCTATCGCGTCGATGGCCTGAAACCCTTCGTCGATCTGATCGGCCCGTCCTACGCCAAGGAAATCTTCTATACCGCGCGCAAGTTCACGGCGGCGGAGATGAAGGAAATCGGCTTCGTCAACCGGATCGTGCCGAAGGCGGAACTGGACGACTACGTTGCCGACTACACCCGCCGCATCGTCGAGAACGCACCGCTGACCATCAAGGCGGTCAAGGTGGTCGTCGCCGAAAGCCTGAAGGACGACGGCCTGCGCGATCTCGATCTCTGCGCCCAGGTGGTCAAGGACTGCTTCGATTCCGCCGACTACAAGGAAGGCCGCACGGCCTTCATGGAAAAGCGCAAGCCCCAGTTCAAAGGCCAATAAAAGATGCGCATAGCCATCATGGCCGCCGGCGGTGTCGGCGGATACTTCGGCGCTCGCTTGGCCGCCGCCGGTCACGACGTGCATTTCCTTGCCCGCGGCGCCCACCTGAAGGCCATTCGCGAGGGCGGCCTGCGGGTATCCAGCGACAAAGGTGATATCCATCTGAAGGATGTCTCCGTGACCGACGACCCGGCCGAGATCGGCCAGGTCGATACGGTTTTGTTCGCGGTCAAGCTGTGGGATACGGAAGCCAGCGCCGACCAGTGCAAACCGCTGCTCGGTCCCGACACCCTGGTCGTGCCGTTCCAGAACGGGGTGCGCAGCATCGCCGTTCTGTCAGAACGCCTGGGCGCCGATCATGTCGCGGGCGGCGTCGCCCATATCGCCGCCGTCATCGGCGAGCCGGGCCTGATCAAGCACACGGGCACCATGGCGCGCATGACCATCGGTGAGCGCGACGGCACCGTCACCCCCCGCATCGAGGCGCTCAAGGCCGCGTTCGAAGACGGCGGCTTCGACCATGCCATCTCGCCCGACATCACCCGCTCGATCTGGGAGAAGTTCATCTTCCTGTCCTGCCTGAGCGGCCTCACGTCCCTATGCCGCCAGCCGGCGGGGCCGATCCGGGAAAACCCGGAATCCCGTGCCCTGTTCGAAGCAGCGATCCATGAGACCGCCGCCGTCGGCCGGGCCGAGGGCGTGCCCTTGCCCGAGGGCACGGAGGCCAAGACCATCGGCTTCCTCGACGGCCTGCCCGCCGTCATGAAGGCCTCCATGTTCCACGACCTGGAAGCCGGACGACGGCTTGAGTTGCCCTGGCTGAGCGGCGAAGTGGTGCGTCTCGGCCGCAAACACGGCATCCCGACGCCGGTCCATGCCGCCGTGCTGGGCGCCCTGACCTTCTACGCCGACGGCGCCTGAACACGACCCACCAACTCTGGGAGGAGAACCGCCATGTCCACCCTTGAAAATTCGGCCCTCTGGCCGTTCGCGAAATACGCCGCCGACCTGTCCCCGGACGACCTGCCGGCGGATGCCCTGCACGCCGCCAAGCGCTGCCTGCTCGACTGGTTCGCGGCCGCCCTGCCCGGCACAGTGATCGAACCGGCGACCCTGCTGACGGCGGCGTTCAAGGACTGCATCGGGCGCGGCGGGGCCAGGCTTTATCCTTCCGGCGACACGACGGACGCGCGCACGGCCGCCTTCATCAACGGCGCGGCGTCCCACACCGTTGAATTCGACGACATCTACCGCAACGCCCTCTACCATCCGGGCGTGCCGGTGATCTCGGCGGCGCTCGCCATCGCCCAAGCACGGGGCGTCAGCGGCGCCCGGCTGCTGACCGGGATCGTCGCCGGCTACGAGGTCTCGAACCGGCTGGGGGCGGCCGCCAATCCGGCCCATTACGAATTCTGGCACACCACCGGCACCATCGGCACCTTCGGGGCCGCCGCCGCCGCCGCCAACATCCTGGGCCTCAGCGCCGAACAGACCCTGCATGCCCTGGCCAACGCGGGCACCCTGGCGGCGGGGTTGCAACAGGC
>DNMS01000032.1:2566-5598 GCA_003488105.1 Rhodospirillaceae bacterium | reverse complement strand
GGTCACGTTGACCACGGCAAGACATCGCTGCTGGACGCGATCCGCAACGCCAAGGTCGTCGCCGGAGAGGCGGGCGGCATCACGCAGCATATCGGCGCCTATCAGGTGACGACCCCGTCGGGGGCGAAGATCTCGTTCATCGACACCCCGGGTCACGCCGCCTTCACCGAAATGCGCGCGCGCGGCGCTCAGGTCACGGACATCGTCGTGCTTTGCGTTGCCGCCGACGACGGCGTCATGCCGCAGACCATCGAGGCCATCCACCACGCGAAGGCCGCCGGCGTGCCGATCATCGTCGCCATCAACAAGATCGATGTGGCCGGCGCCGACCCCAGCCGGGTGCGCACGGAATTGCTGCAGCACAACGTTCAGGTCGAGGAAATGGGCGGCGACGTGCTGTCCATCGAGGTCTCGGCCCTGAAGAAGACCAATCTGGACAAGCTGGAAGAGGCGATCGTCCTGCAGGCCGAACTGCTCGACCTCAAGGCCAATCCGAACCATGCCGCCGAAGGCGTCATCGTCGAGGCCCGCATGGAACAGGGCAAGGGCTCGGTCGCCACGGTGCTGATCCAGCGCGGCACGCTGCATGTTGGTGAAATCTTCATCGCCGGCTCCGAATGGGGCCGGGTGCGCGCCATGTCCAATGCCCATGGCGAACAGCTCGACGAAGCCGGACCTTCCGTGCCGGTCGAAATCCTGGGTCTTAACGGCACGCCGCAGGCGGGCGACGATTTCGTCGTCGTCGATTCCGAATCCCGCGCCCGCGAGGTCACGGAATTCCGTCAGCGCCAGGAACGCAACAAGCAGGCGGCGGCCGGTGGCCGCGGCACCCTCGAGCAGATGTTCGAGAAAATTCAGGAAGGCGAAGCCCAGACCGTGCCGCTGGTCATCAAGGCGGACGTGCACGGTTCGGCCGAGGCCATCGTCGGTGCCCTGGAGAAGCTTTCGACCGACGAAGTTCGGGTGCAGGTCCTGCATTCGGGCGTCGGCGGCATCAACGAAAGCGACGTGACGCTGGCCCGCGCTTCCAACGCGGTGATCGTCGGCTTCAACGTGCGCGCCAACCCGCAGGCCCGTGATCTGGCCAAACGCGACGGGCTGGATATCCGCTACTATTCGGTGATCTACAACCTGACCGACGACATCAAGGCCCTGCTGTCGGGCCTGCTGGCGCCGACCATCCGCGAAAACTTCCTGGGCTATGCCGAAGTGCGCGAAGTCTTCAGCGTGTCCAAGGTCGGCAAGGTCGCCGGCTGCATGATCACCGAAGGCACCGTCAAACGCGGCGCCAAGGTGCGCCTGCTGCGCGACGACACGGTCATCCACGAGGGCGACCTGAGCCAGCTGAAGCGGTTCAAGGACGACGCCAAGGAAGTCCAGTCGGGCACGGAATGCGGCATGGCGCTGGCCAATTACCAGGATATCCAGGTCGGCGACGTCATCGAATGCTTCGAAACCGAGGAAGTGGCCCGGGAACTCTAGGGTTCCGGGTACACGGCCGCCGATCCGCCCGGACCCGGGCGGGGCCAGAGGGCCCCGCCGGCCGGCCAATGGTAGCGCATCGCCATGTCAGAAAAATCCCGTAAACGGCAGGCCGGGGCCAAGCCGCCCTCGCAGCGCCAGCTTCGCGTCGGCGAGGAACTGCGCCATGTTCTGGTGCGTATCCTGGAACGCCGCGATTTCCGCGACCCGCTTTTGGCCGAGGCCAATCTCACGGTGACCGGCGTCGATGCCAGCCCCGACCTGCGCCGCGCCACGGTGTTCGTGGTGCCGCTCGGCGGCAGCGTGATGAGCGACATCGACACGGATGCGGTCCTCAAGGCGCTCAACCACGCCACGCCCTATATCCGCCGCCAGGTCGCCCGCGAGATCAGCCTCAAGTTTCTGCCCCAGTTCTCCTTCCGCCTGGATCACAGCTTTGAACATGCGGGGCGCATCGGCGCCATCCTGCATGACCCCCGCGTGCGCCGCGACCTGGAAGCCCCGGGCGACCCGGCGGACGACGAATAGGCCGGGCGCAGGATGGGCCGTCGCCGCAAGGGTCTCGCCATTCACGGCTGGATCAACCTCGACAAACCGCTGGGCGTGACCTCGACCCAGGCCGTGGGCCGGGTCAAGCGTCTGTTCAATGCCGCCAAGGTCGGCCATGGCGGGACCCTCGATCCGCTGGCCACGGGCATTCTGCCGATCGCGCTGGGTGAAGCGACCAAGACCGTGGCCTATGCCATGGACGGGGAAAAGGAATACGTCTTCACTATTCGTTTCGGAATCGAGACGGAGACCGGCGACGGCGAGGGCGCGGTGTCGGTGGAAAGCGACGCGCGGCCCACGGATGCCGAGATCACGGCTGCCCTGCCGGCCTTCATCGGCGAGATCGACCAGGTGCCGCCGCGCTATTCGGCGATCAAGGTGGATGGTGAGCGGGCCTATGACCTGGCCCGCGGCGGCGAGGATTTCGAAATGAAGTCCCGCCGCGTGACGGTCCTTGACCTGACCCTCGACAGCCGCCCCGATGCCGACCATGCGGTGATCCGCTGTCGCTCGGGCAAGGGGGTCTACGTGCGCTCCCTGGCGCGGGATCTGGCACGGGCGCTCGGCACCGTCGGGCATGTTTCCGTGCTGCGTCGGACAGCGGTCGGACCATTCACGGAGAAGGGGTCGATTTCGCTAGATAATCTGGAGGCTCTGGGGCATAGTGCGCGCGATTCCGGGCACCTTTTGCCCGTCGAGACCGCGCTGGACGACATCCCGGCGCTGGCCCTGACGGAAGCAGAGGCCCGGCGGCTGGCCCAAGGACAGGCCATTGCGGCCCTTCCCGTCGCCAGCCGTTCGCCGTTCAAGAACATCCGCCAAGGCGACATGGTTTCGGCCATGCTCGACGATCGGCTGGTGGCTCTGGCGGAGATCAAGGGCGGTGAAATCCGTCCTGTACGGGTTCTGAACCTGGATGGTTCCGAAACCTGATCTTCAACAATCAAGAACAGGAGTATGACGATGTCGATTACCGCTGAGCGGAAGCAGGAACTTATTGG
>DNMS01000032.1:0-2435 GCA_003488105.1 Rhodospirillaceae bacterium | reverse complement strand
CGATTACGGCTGAAAAGAAACAAGAGCTGGTCAAGAAATTTGCTCGTTCAGAAGGTGACACAGGTTCACCTGAAGTCCAGGTTGCGATCCTCACAGAGCGCATTACAAACCTCACAGAGCACTTCAAAGACAACAAAAAAGACAATCACTCCCGTCGTGGCCTCCTGAAAATGGTCGCAACACGCCGGAAGCTGCTGGACTATGTAAAGTCCCGTGATGAAGAGCGTTATCAGGCGCTCATTGGAGAGCTCGGTCTCCGCCGCTAAGGCAAACCGAGAAAATNNCTTCTCATGATGGTCGGCCAGCGCCGGCGCCTGTTGGACTATCTGAAAAAGAAGAACGACGGCCGCTACGACGAGCTGGTCAAGCGCCTGGGTATTCGGCGCTAATTTGTAGGAATGGGCGTGCATCCGTCATGTGACGGAATGTTCTCCGTGGGCGGCCAGGGTACGGATGCCGCCTTTTGCCCCGCCGTTTTCCGCGCCCCGGGCAGCAATGCCCGGGCGACGGCGACGGAAAACGCTTCGGGGTCGGGCCGCCGGCAGGGTGCCGGAGACCCAACGGGCAGGGGTCCGCGATTGGCGCGGGCTTCCGGTCCCACGTACGTTTGTAGGAAGAGTAGACAATGATGTTTCAAGAGTTTCGTAAGGAAATTGACTGGGGTGGGCGCAAGCTGATCCTGGAAACCGGCAAGGTCGCGCGTCAGGCCGACGGTGCCGTGCTGGCAACCTATGGCGAGACAACGGTTCTCGCGACTGTCGTAGCCCAGAAAGAGGCTAAACCAGGTCAGGACTTTTTCCCGCTGACCGTAAACTACCAGGAAAAATACTACGCTGCTGGCCGCATTCCAGGCGGTTTCTTCAAGCGCGAAGGTCGTCCGACCGAAAAAGAAACGCTGACATCACGTCTCATTGACCGTCCGATCCGTCCGCTTTTCGTTGATGGCTTCAAAAACGAAGTTCAGGTCGTTCTGACTGCACTGTCTTATGACGGTGAAAACGATCCTGACATGGTTGCTATGGTTGCTGCATCTGCGGCGCTCACCATTTCAGGTGTACCGTTCATGGGCCCGATCGGCGGTTGCCGCGTTGGCTATAAAGACGGTGAGTACATCATCAACCCGACTATTCAGGCACTTCCTGAGAGCGACCTCGACCTCTGCGTCGCGGGTACTCAGGACGCAGTCATGATGGTTGAGTCCGAAGCGAAAGAACTTTCCGAAGACATTATGCTGGGCGCTGTTATGGCGGGCCACAAAGCGATTCAGGAAGTTATCGACCTTATCATCGACCTTGGCGAACGCGCTGCGAAAGAGCCTTGGGACTATGAGCCGGAAGATCGCTCTGCAGAACTGAAGCAGGTTCAGGACCTCGTTGGCGCAGACCTCTCTGCTGCTTACAAGATCAAGGACAAGGCTGAACGTCAGGCAGCTGTCGGCGAAGCACGCGCAAAAGCGGCTGAAGCTCTGGTTGCGACTGAAGAGAAAGAGGGCATGGATGCTCTCATCTTCAAAGACGTGTTCAAAAAAGCTGAAGCGAAAGTCGTTCGTGGTGACATCATCAAGACCGGCGTTCGTATTGACGGCCGCGCACTTGATCAGGTTCGCCCGATTGTTTCCGAAGTTGGCATTCTGCCACGTACACA
This sequence comes from Rhodospirillaceae bacterium, assembly GCA_003488105.1. The sequence goes on along the minus strand of DNMS01000032.1, from coordinate 791 downwards.
CGGTTCTGCCCTCTTCACCCGCGGTGAAACTCAGGCGATCTGTGTGGCGACACTCGGTACAGCTGACGACGAGCAGATGATTGACGGTCTGGACGGTCTCTACAAAGAATCGTTCATGCTGCACTACAACTTCCCTCCATATTCTGTCGGCGAGACAGGTCGTATGGGCGGTGCAGGTCGTCGTGAAATCGGTCACGGTAAGCTGGCATGGCGTGCAACGAAGGCAGTTCTGCCTACTAAGGACGAATTCCCTTACGTTCTGCGCGTTGTTTCCGAGATCACCGAGTCTAACGGTTCGTCTTCTATGGCGACTGTTTGCGGTACATCTCTGGCGCTCATGGATGCTGGTGTTCCGATCAAGCGTCCGGTTTCCGGTATCGCTATGGGTCTGATCAAAGACGAAGACGGCGTTGCTGTTCTGTCTGACATCCTGGGCGACGAAGATCACCTCGGCGACATGGACTTCAAAGTGGCTGGTACCTCTGAAGGTATCACGTCTCTGCAGATGGACATCAAAATCGCTGGTATCACTGAGGACATCATGAAAACGGCTCTCGCTCAGGCGAGCGGCGGTCGCATGCACATCCTTGGCGAGATGAACAAAGCGCTCGGCGAAAGCCGCGGTGAACTCTCTGCAAACGCGCCACAAATGGAAAGCATGCAGATAACTTCACGGATCTTGTCGGAAGGAATCTGCATGCTTTCCATTTGTGGCGCGTTTGCAGAGAGTTCACCGCGGCTTTCGCCGAGCGCTTTGTTCATCTCGCCGAGGATGTGCATGCGACCGCCGC
>DNMS01000413.1:1064-2599 GCA_003488105.1 Rhodospirillaceae bacterium | reverse complement strand
GCAATCGATCAAAAAACCGACAACGGAGGACCATCCATGCCCACGCCCGACACGGCGATCACCGCCATTCATCATCGCACCGTGTTCGACAGCCGGGGGGTTGAGACCCTGGAAGTCGACCTGCACACGCCCGCCGGGTTTTCCCGCATGGCCGCCCCCTTCGGCGCGCCCGGCAGCCGGGGCGAGTTTGAGGCCCCGGCCTATGCCCCCGCCGGGCTTGCCGCGACACGCGCGCTTCTTGATAAGGAAATCATCCCCCGCCTGATCGCCATGGACGCCGCCGACCAGGAAGCCATTGATGAGACCCTGATGGACATCGACGGTACCGCCAATTTCGAACGCATCGGCGGCAACACCTCGACGGTCCTGTCCCTGGCCGCCGCCAATGCCGCGAGCGATGCCTTGGGCATTCCGCTCTACGAGCGCCTGCACACCGGCGACGACTGGATACTGCCCCTGCCGCTCGGCAATGTGGTCGGCGGCGGTGCCCATAGCTTGGGTCCGGCCCCGGACATGCAGGAACATCTGGTCATTCCCGTGGGTGCGACGACCCTGCGCCAGGCGGTCGAGGTCAACCTGCGGGTCCATGCGGAAGCGGGCCGCATTCTGGAAAAGCGCGGCCGGGGATTCGCCGGCGGCATGGACGACGAGGACGCCTGGGCCGCTGACCTGACCGATTTCGAAGCCTTCGAGGTGGTCGAGGAGGCCAAGAAGATCGTCGAGGACGCGGAGGGCGTGGAACTGCGCCTGGGCACGGACCTGGCGGCGGACCGCCTGTGGGACAAGGCCAAGCAGGCCTATGTCTACGATCGGGAAGGCGTCAGCCGCAGCCGTGCGGAACAGTTGGATTTCGTTTGCGAGCTGATCGAACGGTTCGATCTGATCTATGTGGAAGACGCCTTCGACAGCAACGATTACGACGCCTTCGCCGAATTGAACCGGCGCGCGCCGACGCGCTGCCTGGTATCCGCCGACGACGTATTCGCCAGCAACTGCGAACGCACCCAGGTCGGCATCGGCAAGGACGCGGCGCGGCTGATGATCGTCAAGCCGAACCAGGTCGGCACGGTGACCGGCGCCCGGCGGACCGCCGATCTGGCGCGGGCCAACGGCATCCTGCCGATCATTTCCAACCGTTCGGGCGAAACCGCCGACGTGTCCATCGCCCATCTGGGCGTGGCCTGGAGCACGGTCGGCATCAAGGCCGGCATCCGCGGCGGCGGGCGGATTCTTAAGCTCAACGAACTGATTCGCATCGAACAGACGCGGGATGACATCACCCTCGCCCGTTGGTAGGGGCGACGGCCTAACCCGGGGCTTGGCGCTTGGCCGTCTGAACCATGACCTCCAGGCGGTCGAGGAACCGCGACCGGTCGGCCTTGGAAAAGGGGCGGGGGCCGCCGGTGATTTGCCCGGTTTCGCGCAGGGTCTGCATCAACTCGCGGTTGGCCAGGGCCATGCCGATGCCGTCGGCGGTGAACGGGTCGCCGGTGGGTTTAATCGCCTGGGCGCTCTTTTCCAGGCAGCGCGCGGCA
>DNMS01000413.1:0-921 GCA_003488105.1 Rhodospirillaceae bacterium | reverse complement strand
GGCCAAGGGAATGTCGTTTGTCACGCAGATGTCGTGGGCCGCGATGTGCTCCGCGATCCAATCGTCGGCGGCGTCGGCCCCCTGAGTGACGATGACGGTTTCGACCATGGGATCGCGGGACGGGCGGATGCCGCCGTCGGACACCATGCGGGTTTTCAGCCCATGGCGGGCCGCCACGCGCAGCACCTCGTCCTTTACCGGACAGGCGTCCGCATCAATATAGATTTCCACCACAACGCTGCTCCCTTGAATTCGCGCCGCCATCCTAGCCCCAGAAACCGGAACCGCAATCCTGCCTTCGGTTTGCCATGTCTAATCTGCTAATCTCGCGACCATGATGAACGGGGTTCGGTTTCGATTAAGTTTTCCGGCGGCGCTGGCGGCAATGCTGATGCTTGCCGTTCCGCATGCCGTCCGGGCGGCGGACGGCGACGACGAACGCCCCGGCACCTTCGTGCTGCAGGTCGAGAACGACCTGTTCGGCGCCGGCACGGACCAGTACTACACCCAGGGCGTGCAGGTGACCTTCGTGCCCAAGGACAAGTGGGAACCGGAATGGTTCAAGGACCTCATGGACATGATCCCGGGGGTCAATCTGGACGGCAATTCGACCTATGTGGTTGCCCTGGGTCAGCAGATGTTCACGCCCGAGGACACCACCCTCCCTGACCCGGACGCCACCGATCGGCCCTATGCGGGCTGGCTGTTCGCCTCCGTCGGCGCCATCGTGGAAAAGCCGGATTCCAACCTGTTGCAAAACGTGTCGCTCGATCTCGGCATCGTCGGCCCGGCGTCGCTGGGTGGGTATACCCAGCGGCGCTGGCACTCGCTGATCGGCGTCGGCCTGCCGCGCGGCTGGGGCAAGCAGCTGCATAACGAACCGGGCATCATGCTCAGCTATCAGGCGCGTCTGCGCCAACC
>DNMS01000317.1:15202-15449 GCA_003488105.1 Rhodospirillaceae bacterium | reverse complement strand
CTGGCGCGCGGGGTGCGCGCCGTGCGGGGCCGTGTCGGCGTTATCTTTCAACAGTTCAATTTGGTCGATCGGCTGTCTCTTTTGACGAATGTCGTGCTTGGCGTGCTCGGCCAGATTCCGGCTTGGCGCGGCTGGTTCGGGCTGTTTACCCGCGAGGAAAAGCTGCGCGCCCTGGAAGCGCTCCGGCGTGTCGGCATCGATCAGTACGCAACGCAGCGCGCGTCGACCCTGTCCGGCGGCCAGCAGC
>DNMS01000317.1:13573-15050 GCA_003488105.1 Rhodospirillaceae bacterium | reverse complement strand
TCCGGCGGCCAGCAGCAGCGCGCCGCTATCGCCCGTGCCTTGGTTCAGCGCGCGGAGATCGTATTGGCGGACGAGCCCATCGCATCCCTTGATCCGGAATCGGCGCGCCGTGTGATGGAGAACTTGGCCCGCATCAACCGCGAGGACGGCATCACCGTCGTCGTATCCCTGCATCAGGTTGATTTCGCGACCCGCTATTGCGCGCGCACGGTGGCGCTGCGCGACGGCGTGGTCGTCTATGACGGGCCCAGCGAGGCCCTGACCCATGATTTCCTGCGCGAACTTTACGGTGCCGCCGGGGAGGAGCTGATCCTGCCGGGCCCCATCGCGGCCGGCCCCCGGCGCACGGCTGCCGCCCGGCAGTTGCGCCCGGCTTCCGCGTAAACGGCAACGTCTTTCATTTGTCCCGTCCCGCATTTCCACATGTTCACTCAACTCAGGAGGAAGTCGAAAATGTTTAAAAAGGCCATGATCGCCGGCATCGCGCTGGCGGCCTTTGCTACGGTTCACGTTGCGTCCATCGGCGCGGCCCGGGCCGACATGCCGAACCCGTTGACCTTCGGCATCATTTCCACGGAATCGTCCCAGGGCCTGAAGAAAAGCTTCAACCCGTTCCTGGAAGACATGGGCAAGCAGCTTGGTGTCGAGGTGAAGGCGTTCTTCGCATCCGATTACGCCGGGGTGATCGAGGCCATGCGCTTCAAGAAAGTCGACGTCGCCTGGTTCGGCAACAAATCGGCCATGGAAGCCGTCGACCGCGCCGACGGCGAAGTCTTCGTGCAGACGGTCGACGTCACCGGCAACCCGGGCTACTGGTCGCTGCTGCTGACGCAGAAGGATAACGACAAGCTCAACAAGCTTGAGGACGTCCTGAAGTGCGACAAGTCGCTGACCTTCGGCAACGGCGATCCGAACTCCACATCCGGCTTCCTGGTGCCCAGCTTCTACGTGTTCGCCAAGAACGACGTCGACCCCAAGAAGTGCTACAAGTCGGTGCGCAACGCCAGCCACGAAACCAATGCGTTGTCCGTGGCCAACGGCCAGGTGGATTTCGCCACCAACAACACGGAATCCCTGTCACGCCTGCAAAAGAACCATCCGGAAGCCTTCGCCAAGATCAAGGCGATCTGGAAATCGCCCCTGATCCCCAACGACCCCATCGTGTGGCGGTCCGACCTGGACAAGGGCGCCAAGAGCATCATCAAGGGCTTCTTCCTGTCCTATGGCCGTCTTGGGCCGAACGCCGAAGCGGAACGCAAGATCTTGTCCGGCGTCAGCTCGGGCTGGGCACCCTTCGAGGATTCTTCCAACGCGCAGCTTTATCCGATCCGTCAGCTCCAGCTGTTCAAGGACAAGCGCAAGCTGGCCGATGACGAGCGCATGGACGCGGCAGACAAGGCCAAGAAGATTGCCGACATCGACCGCAAGCTCGACGTGCTGAAGGTTCTCAGCGAAAACCAGCTGGCCCTGCGTTAGG
>DNMS01000317.1:8117-13414 GCA_003488105.1 Rhodospirillaceae bacterium | reverse complement strand
AACCAGCTGGCCCTGCGTTAGGCCCGGCCTTTTCAAGGCGCCGCGTCCACCCCGGGCGCGGCGCCCCCCTTATTTCCCCTTAACTCGCCCGCAGGAACTCAAGTCCCATGACCGTGATCGACAACACCGGCGCCGCCGCCCAACCGCTGACGTTGCCAGCAAGGGACGTCAAGCGTTCGACCGTGAACATGCTGGGTTGGATGGTGATCCTGGCGATTCTGGCCTGGGCCTGGGAAGGGTCGGAGATGAACCCCCTGGCCCTGGTCGAATACGCCGACAACATGGCCGAATTCGCCTCCGGGTTCTTCCCGCCGAATTTCTACGAATGGCCGACCATGCTGCGCGAGATGCTGATCACCGTTCAGGTCGCCATCTGGGGCACGGTGCTCGCGGTTGTCTGCTCGGTGCCTTTGGGCATTCTGTCGTCCCAGAATTTGGTGCCGTGGTGGGTTTACCAGCCGACACGCCGGCTCATGGACGCAGCCCGCGCCATCAACGAATTCGTGTTCGCCATGCTGTTCGTGGTCGCCGTGGGTCTGGGGCCCTTCGCGGGTGTGCTGGCTTTGTGGGTCCATACCACGGGCGTTCTGGCCAAGTTGTTTTCCGAGGCGGTCGAAGCCATCGACCCCAATCCGGTCGAGGGCATCCGCGCCACCGGGGCCGACGCCGTTCACGAGGTCATCTTCGGCGTCATTCCGCAGGTCCTGCCGCTTTGGATTTCCTTCTCGCTCTACCGGTTTGAAAGCAACCTGCGCTCGGCAACGGTGATCGGCATCGTCGGCGCGGGGGGCATCGGCATGGTGCTGTGGGAATTCATCCGCGGGTTTTATTATGCGGAAACCGCGGCGGTGATGCTCATCATCATCGGCACGGTAACCCTGCTCGACATCGTTTCCCAAGTCCTGCGCCAACGCTTTACGTGACCTTTCAGGCTGGGTGATGGCCTCGTGAATGTTCCGCCATTACCTGCTTGGCCGATTTGTGCGAATCGGCTACGGTTCTTGTCTGGGCCTCTTGGGGGGGCTGCCGCGCGGCCGGTGGTCGTGCGGACATTCGAATGAGGACACAACAACAATGCGTAGGACGCAGGTATGAGCACCGAAGTTGCCACCGCCGCTGGGACGGCCGTGACTGGCGATGACCGCAACGCGGAAATTCGCGACGAAATCTCCAGCCTTCAGACGGAAATCGCCCAGGTCGGGAAGGTCGCCGAACAGATCGATGCGATCGCCAAGCAGACCAACCTCCTGGCCCTGAACGCGACCATCGAGGCTGCCCGTGCCGGCGATGCCGGCAAGGGCTTTGCCGTCGTTGCGGGCGAGGTCAAGAACCTGTCGGCGCAGACCGCGCGGGCGACCGCCGAAGTCGGCGAGGTTCTGGAAAACCTCCGCCGTCGCGTCGACCACCTGGCCAGCCTTCTTTAACAGCGGATTATCGGTTGCTTGATGTCCACCTGCCCGGAGTCGGGCGGGTGGCATCGTCTGTTCCTTGCCGGATTGCCGGCTTAGGCAACTTGGCGGCCGCGCCGCCATACCCCCATGATCGCCGGCAGATCCTGGTAGGACTTCACACGGACCAGATCGGCGGACTTGCCGGGCGTGATCTCGCCGCGGTCGGTCAGGCCTGCCATGGCGGCAGGTTCGGCCGTCACCATGGCGACGGCATCGGGCAGAGCGATCCCGTGGTTGTCGACCAGGATGAAGGCCGAATGGATCATGGAAATCGGCACGTAGTCGGACGCTAGACCGTCCAACAGGCCGACCTCGGCCAGGTCCGCGGCGGCGACGTTGCCCGAGTGCGATCCGCCCTTCACGATATTGGGGCTGCCCATGATCGTTTTCATGCCGTGGGCATGGGCGGCGCGGGCGGCGTCCAGGGTGGTCGGAAATTCTGAAATCAGAATGCCTTCCTGGTGGCCCTGGGCCACGTGTTCGGCCGTGGTGTCGTCGTGGCTGGCCAGGGGGATGCCGCGCTTGCGCGCTTCCCCGATGACCGCCTGGCGATTTTGGGCGCTGTAATTCTTCTGCCGTTCGATCAGGCCGTCGATCTGGGCGTCCAGTTCCGCCGCGGTGTAGACGCGGCTGTATACCTTTTTCCACTTGTCCAGGTCGCGCCATTGGCGCTGGCCCGGGGTATGATCCATGACTGACACCAGGGCGACCAGGGGATGGTCGATGATGTTGGCCAGTTCGTTCATCACGGTGTCGGATGCCACCTCGGCGCGGATGTGCAGGCGATGATCGGCCTTCATCAGGTCATCGTCGACCGAGGCCGTAAGGACGTCCTTGGCCAGGTCCAAAGCGCCCTGGCGCCCGGGCTTGCCCAGGTGCATGTCGCCGACGACCAGAGAATCGAACACCGTCGTGACGCCGGCTGTGGCCAGCATGCGGTCGTGAACCTGAAACGCTGCCAAGCCCGGCCATTTCACGCCGGGGCGCGGCTCCAGATGCTTTTCCAGATTGTCCGTGTGGATATCGACCAGGCCGGGGATCAGGTAGTCGCCGTCGCAGTCGATGGCCTGGGGCAGGCCGCTGCGTCCGTCATCGACGTCGCGGATCATGCCACCGGCGACCCGCAGGGTGCCGGTAAAGGCGCGATCACGGGTGACCACCGTGGCATTGGTGAAGATAAGTTCCGAAGCCATGGAACCACTATTTACCACGATGTTCATCATCCCGCGCACCTCTGTTCGTCGGCGGCCATGCGGCGGCCCGCCGGTATCGTTCCAAGCCTCTTAGAGGTCGGGAATGTCCTGAATGTGACCGGGGGATGACGTGTGGATGACAGCGCCGCCGCAGGGATTGCCAGAGTCAGGTCGAGGGTTCGAACAGCAACTGCACGCGGTCGCCGGCGAACCGGGTCAGGCCGTATTCGATGGGCTTGCCGTCCGTGTCCACGTTGATGCTTTCGGCGACCAGCACCGGCCGGTTGGGCGGCTGGCTGAGAAGCTGGGATTCGTCGGCGTCGGGCATGCGGGTCGTGACGCGGGTGATCTTGCGGAAGAAGTCGGTGACGCCGAACTGGGCCAGGACTTTCGAGATCGACCGCGATTCCTCGAATGCCTCGATCATGCTGGGAAAGCGTTCGGCGCAAAAGTAATGGTCGGCGACACTGATCGGCCGGCCGTCGGCCTCGCCGATCGTGCGGATCAGGGAAACCAGGGCCCCTTCCGTCAAATCAAGAGCTTCGGCGACGTCGCCCGAGGCCTTGACCCGTTCACTCAACAGAACCCAGCCGCCGGGCTGGCGGCGTTGGGCCATGATGTTTTCCGTGAACCGGGTGCGGCGGCGCACGGGATAGTCGATGACGTGTTCATGGACGAAGGTGCCGCGGCCCTGTTCGATGCGGATCAGGCCTTCCTGCTCCAGCCCCTTCATGGCACGGCGCACGGTATGGCGGTTGACGTTGAAGCGTTCGGCCAAGTCGTGTTCCGTCGGCAGGCGAGACCCTGGCGCGATCATGCCGCTGGCGATGTCATCGGAAATCTGTTCCTCGATCTGGCGCCACAGGGATACGCCCGATCCGCGTTTCACTCTTGTTGGGTCCATGACTTGGCCTCATTCCATCCCATGATGATCCGTCGCCGACGTGTCATTGAATCGTCACGACTTGCCGATTTACTTGCCGGGTACGTCAGGTCATATTATCACGAAAGAAATAGACGTCTAGACAAATATTCAGTTTGTCTACTCACGCGACAAAGGCCGCCGCGGGGCTTAGCGGTGCACAAGATTGTTGGATATCCGAACGAAAATGAACCGTTGTTCCAAGTCTCAGGCCTCTGACCAGGCGATCGGCCCCGATGGCCGCGCGGAATGGATGGGCTTGCTGGCGCGTGCATCCGAAGCCGACCTGGAAGCGGCATGGCGGGCGCAGGTGCCGGAATTGGCGGTCTTGGAATACGACGTTTTGCGCGCGCCGCAACAGGGTCTGGTGATGGTGCGGGGACGTGCCGGCGGCGATGGTCAAGCCTTCAACCTGGGCGAAATGGCGGTCACCCGTTGTTCCTTGCGTCTGGCCGACGGCACCGTCGGGCACGGCTACGTCGCCGGCCGTTCGGCGCGGCATGCGGAACTGGCGGCCTTGTTCGACGGCCTGTTGCAGACGGACGCCTGGTCGGACCGGATCAGGGAGCACGTCATCGCGCCGCTGCGGGCGTCGTGCGCAATGGCGCGGGCACGCGCGGCGGCCAAGACCGCGGCGACCAAGGTTGAGTTCTTCACCCTGGTCCGTGAACAATCGGCGGATTCCAAATGACCACTTCGACGGGTTCAATGGCGGGCGGTCTGGCCGCGGGGTTCCATGACCCGGTGCATGACGCGCAGGGGGTGTTCCGCGACGTCCTGCGCGCGATGTCACGGCCGGGCGAGGTGCGGGAAACGGCGGTCCAAATCGATCCGCCGGCCCCGTTGGGCGTGGCGGCGGCGGCGGTCTGCCTTGCCCTTCTGGATTTCGAAACGCCGCTTTGGATTGATGGTGGCGGCCGTGATGTGGATGGGGCGGCATCCTTCCTGACCTTTCACACGGGTGCCCCTCGCGCGACGGGACCGGCCCAGGCCGATTTCGTCTTGGTCGCCGACGGCAGAATATTGCCTACCTTTGATACGTTCCATCAGGGCACGGACGAAGCCCCCGAAGGCTCGGCGACCCTGATCGTGCAGGTCGCGGATCTGGCGGCGGCGTCCCCCGATGCTGCGGGTACCTGGCGGCTGAGCGGCCCGGGCATCGACGGTACCGTGGGGCTTCATGTCGCGGGCCTGCCCGACGGGATCGTCGATGACCTTGCCCGCAATGCGGACCGCTTTCCCCGCGGTATTGACCTGATCCTTTGCGCCGGCCGGCGCATCGCCGCCCTGCCACGCACGACACGGGTGGAGGGCTGAGGTCATGTATGTCGCGGTCAAAGGCGGAGAAAAGGCCATCGACAACGCCCATGCGCTGCTGGCCGAGGAACGGCGCGGCGATGCCGATGTGCCGGAACTGGCGCTTGATCAGATCAAACAACAGATGTCGCTCGCCGTCGACCGGGTGATGGGGGAGGGCTCGCTCTACGATCCCGACTTGGCCGCACTCGCGATCAAGCAGGCCCAGGGCGATCTGGTCGAGGCCGTGTTTCTGCTCCGCGCCTTTCGCACCACCCTGCCGCGTCTGGCCGTTTCCACACCCATCGACACGGCGATGATGACGGTCCGGCGACGCATCTCGGCGACCTTCAAGGATCTGCCGGGCGGCCAGGTGTTGGGCCCGACCTACGACTACACCCACCGCCTGCTCGACTTCGCCCTTGCGGCGGGAGG
>DNMS01000317.1:7439-7901 GCA_003488105.1 Rhodospirillaceae bacterium | reverse complement strand
GGCGGGAGCCCCGGTACCGCCCGCACCCGAGGGCGATCCGGCGGTGATGGCCGACGCCATGCCCCGGGTCACCGACATTCTGGCCCATCAGGGGCTAATCGAACCGGAAGCGGGCGACGCGGACGGGGACGCCAAGGTCGCCGACCTGACCCGCGAACCACTCGCCTTTCCCGCCGGCCGCGACCTGCGCTTGCAGAACCTGGCCCGTGCCGACGAGGGTTTTCTTTTGGCGCTTGGCTATTCGACGCAGCGCGGATACGGCCGCAGCCATCCCTTCGCCGGGGAAATTCGCATGGGCGAGGTCGCGGTCGAGATCGTGCCCGAGGAGCTGGGCTTCGCCATCGAGATCGGCGACATCACTGTCACCGAATGTCAGATGATCAATCAGTTCGCGGGTTCTGCGACGGAGCCGCCGCAGTTCACCCGAGGCTATGGCTTGGTGTTCGGCCGTTCCGAACGCAG
>DNMS01000317.1:5180-7385 GCA_003488105.1 Rhodospirillaceae bacterium | reverse complement strand
AACGGCGACGGAGCCGCCCCAGTTCACCCGCGGCTACGGCCTGGTGTTTGGGCGCTCCGAACGCAAGGCCATGTCCATGGCCCTGGTCGATCGCAGTCTCAGGGCCCGCGAGTTGGGCGAGGAAATCGAGGCCCCGGCCCAGGACGAGGAATTCGTGCTCTACCATTCCGACAACGTGGAGGCCCAGGGCTTCGTGCAGCACCTGAAGTTGCCCCATTACGTGGATTTCCAAAGCGAACTGGTCCTGGTCCGCGCCCTCAGGCGCGAGGCGGCTGCCCGGCGCAACGAGGCTGCCGAATGACCCAGGCGCGGACAATGACGGACGGCGGCTACAATTTCGCCTATCTGGATGAGCAGACCAAGCGGATGATCCGCCGCGCGATCCTCAAGGCCGTGGCGATTCCGGGCCATCAGGTGCCCTTCGGGTCGCGCGAAATGCCGCTGCCCTACGGCTGGGGCACCGGCGGCATCCAGGTCACGGCCTCGATCATCGGTTTGGCGGACGTGCTCAAGGTCATCGACCAGGGGGCCGACGACACCACCAACGCCGTGTCCATCCGCCGCTTCTTCGCGCGCACGGCGGGGGTTGCCACGACCGAGGCGATGGCGGATGCGACGATCATCCAGACCCGCCACCGCATTCCCGAAACGGCGCTGCGCGATGATCAGATCATCGTCTATCAGGTGCCGATCCCCGAACCCTTGCGCTGGCTTGAGCCGCGCGAGGCCGAAACCCGCAAGATGCACGGCCTTGCCGATTACGGTGTCATGCATGTGAAGCTGTACGAGGATATCGCCACCTACGGCCATATCGAGACGTCCTACGACTATCCGGTCCTGGTCAACGGCCGATACCTGACGGCGCCGTCGCCGATCCCCAAGTTCGATAATCCCAAGATGCATGAAATGGCCGCCCTGCAGTTGTTCGGCGCCGGGCGGGAAAAGCGCATCTATGCCATCCCGCCCTATACCCGGGTCGAAAGCCTGGATTTCGAGGACCACCCCTTCGCGGTTCAGACATGGGAGGCCCGCTGCGCCATCTGCGGCGCCGAGGACAGTTTCCTCGACGAAGTCATCACCGACGACCACGGCGGGTCCATGTTCGTGTGCTCCGACACGGACCACTGCGGACGCCGCGTCGCCGACGGCCACCGGGGAGACGGCGAATGACGGACGCGGCCCCTCAGGACGCCCCGCTGCTCAGTGCGCGGGGGATCACCCATTCCTATGGTGCCCGTATCGGCTGCCGGGACATCGCCTTCGACCTGTGGCCGGGCGAAGTGTTGGGCGTGGTCGGCGAAAGCGGGTCCGGCAAGACGACGTTGTTGAATTGCCTGTCGGCGCAAATGATGCCGTCGTCCGGCAAGCTGACATACCGCCTGCGAACGGGGGATCAGGCGGATGTCTATGCCCTGACCGAGGCCGAGCGCCGCATGCTCATGCGCACGGACTGGGGCTTCGTGCATCAGAACCCGCGCGACGGTTTGCGCATGGGGGTCAGTGCCGGGGCCAACGTTGGCGAACGCCTGATGGCCGTGGGCGCGCGCCATTACGGCGCCATTCGCGACCAGGTCACGGATTGGCTCGGCCGGGTGGAAATGGACCTGGATCGCATCGACGATCTGCCGTCGCAGTTTTCCGGCGGCATGCAACAGCGTGTGCAGATCGCGCGCAATCTGGTGTCGGGGCCGCGTCTGGTGTTCATGGACGAACCCACGGGCGGGCTCGACGTATCGGTGCAGGCGCGGCTGCTCGACCTGCTGCGTGGTTTGACCAACGATCTGGGCTTGTCCGCCGTGATCGTCACCCACGATCTTGCCGTGGCCCGCTTGCTGTCGCACCGCCTGATGGTTATGCGCCGGGGCGAGGTGGTGGAGCAGGGGCTGACCGATCAGGTTCTGGATGATCCGCAGCACGCCTATACCCAGCTTCTCGTGTCCTCGGTGCTGCAGACATGAGCGCGCCGGTGATCCGCATCGAGGGCCTGTCCAAGTCCTTCGTCCTGCACAACCAGGGCGGGGTCGAACTGCCCGTGTTCCGGGACATCGACCTGGAGGTCTTCGCCGGTGAATGCCTGGCCCTGCACGGGCCGTCGGGCACGGGGAAAAGTTCGCTGATCCGCCTGATCTACGGCAACTATCTGTGCCCTCAGGGGCGCATCCTGGTTCGCCACGACGGGCGGGTCACCGATGTCGCCCGTGCTCT
>DNMS01000317.1:3799-5032 GCA_003488105.1 Rhodospirillaceae bacterium | reverse complement strand
GGTTACGTCAGCCAGTTTCTGCGCGTCATTCCTCGTGTGCCTGCCCTGCAGGTGGTGGCCGAGCCGCTGCGTGCCCAAGGGGTCGACGCGGCGGCGGCGGAGCGGGCGGCAGGTGAGATGCTGACCCGCTTCAACATCCCCGAGCGCCTGTGGCATCTGGCGCCGGCGACGTTTTCCGGCGGCGAGCAACAGCGCGTCAACCTGGCCCGCGGTTTCATCGTCGATTACCCGATCCTGCTGCTCGACGAGCCGACGGCCTCTCTCGACAAGGCCAACCGGGACGTGGTGGTCGACGTGATCCGGCAGGCGACGGCGCGGGGTGCCGCGGTGGTCGGCATCTTCCATGACGCGCACATGCGGGACGCCGTGGCGACCCGCGTTCTCGACCTGGCCCCCGCCGGGGTGGTGGCCTAGGTGCCCGGTGCCGGCGGCCCCGTGACCCAGACCACGGAACGCTACGCCGTCTATTTCATACCCGGCCCGGACACGGCCCTTTGGCAGGCGGGCTGTCGCTGGCTTGGACGGAATCCGGATGTGATCACGGATGACAGGCCCTTGCCGCCGCTGCAAGCGGCTGATGCGGGCGTTTCCACAGAGGATTGGGCGTCGGTGACGGCCGAGCCCCGGCGTTACGGTTTCCACGCGACCCTGAAGCCGCCCTTTCATTTGGCCGAGGGCCGCGACCTCGCGGATCTGGACGCGGCGCTGGCGCGCTTCGCCGCCGGGCGCAGGGCCTTTCAGACGGTGGCGTTGTCGGTCACGCATCTTGGCGGCTTTCTCGCACTCTGTCCTTCCGCGCCGGCGGCTGATCTGGAGGCCTTGGCCGCAGATTGCCTGCGGACCTTTGAGCCGTTTCGGCACCCACCTGACGCAGCGACCCTGGTGCAGCGCCGGGCACGGGGGCTCACGCCCCGGCAGGATGCTCTGCTGGAAGCGTGGGGTTATCCATTCGTCCTGGAGGAATTCCGCTTTCACATGACCTTGACGGGACGTCTTTCAGACGAGGCGGCGGCCCGCTATCTACCGTTGCTGGACGGACTGTTCGCGGCGGCCTTGGCGGCCCCGCTTACCGTGGGCGGCGTTGCGCTGTTCCGCGAGCCGGCCCCCGGCGCCCCTTTCGAAACCGTCCGTCGATATCTTTTTTCCGCACGCTAATGCGGGTCGGTTGAACAACCTCTATATTGCTAAAACGTAATTTATTTTCAGATAATTAGGTCGTTTCCACCGGCGTTC
>DNMS01000317.1:0-3682 GCA_003488105.1 Rhodospirillaceae bacterium | reverse complement strand
AGGTCGTTTCCACCGGCGTTCTTCGAGGCCATCGCAAGGTCCCCTGGGCAGCTTTCGAGGGGAGATTATTCAAATAGGTCTCAAAAAAAATCATTGATCTTTCCTGGTGGGAATGATCTTATTTTGCCTGTGGTATACCAAATGCCAAAGAGCTCAAAAGAGCCAAAGCTAAGGTGTGTCGCAATGTTTGGGAAAACATCGACCAAGTGAATTGACAGGACCGTCTGATCCGACCGCCGGATAAAAACAATACAGGCGCAAGGGGAAGGCATTTAACCGCCATTCGACTTTGGCTTATACTATGGCCGAGTGCGCTATGGCGCTATCAACAACTGGGAGGACACCCATGAAGACTTTTGTCAAGAAACTGCTGGGCGTCGGCATCACTGTCGGCCTGGTTTCCGGTTTCACGGCCATCGCAGGTAAAACTGCCCTGGCCTGGGAGCCGGTTAAGCCGATTCAGTTCGTCGTGATGGCCGGCAAAGGCGGGGGCGCCGACAAGCTGGCGCGTCTGATGCAGTCGATCATCGAAAAGCATAAGCTGTCGCCGAAGCCCGTTACGCCGATCAACAAGCCCGGCGGTTCCGGTGCGGAAGCCCTTGTGTACATGAAGAACCACAAGGACCCCGACCATGCCATCATGGTCACCCTGAACAGCTTCTACACCACGCCGCTTCGTCAGCCGAAGCTGGAAGTGGATCCGCTTACCTTCGCGCCGATCGCACGTATGGCCGAAGACACCTTCGTGCTCTGGGTCCACAAGGACGCCGGCATCAAGACCGTCGACGAATACGTGAAGGCCGCCAAGGCCGCCGGCAACCAGTGGATCATGGCCGGTACGGGTAAGGCGTCCGAAGACAACCTGCTCGCCGACTTCCTGAACGCGGCCTATGGCCTCAACATGAAGTACGTCCCCTACAAGGGCGGCGGCAAGGTCGCCAAGCAACTGGCCGGTAAGCACGCCAACTCCACGGTCAACAACCCGTCGGAAGCCCTCGGCTTCTTTGAAGCCGGCACGGTCGTGCCGCTGGCGTCGTTCACTGACGAGCGTCTGCCGCTGTTCAAGGACACGCCGACCTTCAAGGAACTGGGTCAGGACTTCGTTTACTACATGCAGCGCTCCGTCGTCGGCGCGCCGGGCATGAGCAAGGAAGCCCAGGCGTTCTTTCAGGAGGTCTTCAAGAAGGCTTATGCCACCCCGGAATGGCAGAAGTACATGAAGTCCAAGAGCCTGCAGGGTGACCTGCTCCAGGGTGATGCGCTCCAAGCTTACTGGAAGCGTGAAAACGAAGTGCATCGCAAGATGCTGATCAAGATGGGCGCCATCAAAGGCTAAGTCCGTCTGATACCCAAAGAAACGATATAGGGGAGGTTCCGTCGTCATGCGTCGTGCTGAAATCATCACTGCTGTCCTGATGGCGGGCCTCTCCATATATCTAATGGTGAAGAGCGCCGAGCTGCCCATCGGCTGGATCCCCGGCGAGGGGCCCGGCGGCGGCTTCTGGCCCTTCTGGCTGGCCGCGTTCATGCTCGGCTCCATTATCTGGGTGATCGTCAATTGGTTCCGCCGGACGAGCCCGCCGGCAAAGTCTGAAGATCCTTTTCTCGACGCCTACGGCATGAAGATGTTCTTGGTCGTTGGCGGTGGCGTGACCGGAATGATCGCGCTGGTCGACATCATCGGCATGCACTTCGCCGCCATGGTTTTTATGATCTACTACATCCGCTTTCTGGGCGGGCATTCATGGAGAGTCACCCTGGGCATCGCCTTGCCGACACCCGTGGTGCTCTTCCTGTTCTTCGACATCGCCTTGCGGAACTTCCTGCCCACGGGGTTCATGGACCCCCTGTACATCCCGCTCTACAACTACTTCCTCTAAACCTGCGACGATGGGTTGCCCCGGCATAAGGGGCATGAGCGGAAAATTCTCTGGTCTACAAAAGACCAGGAACCACGAAACATGACGGCCCGCCGGCAACGTCCGGCTCCGTCCGGGGAAACGAAGTAAAGAACAATGGAACTTATCGGTCTTCTGTCAGACGGTTTTCTGGTCGCTTTCGAGCCACTGAACCTCGGCCTGATCGTGCTGGGTGTGGTCGTCGGCCTGTTCGTGGGCGCCATGCCCGGGTTGGGCTCCGTCAACGGCGTCGCCATCTTGCTGCCGATGACCTTCCTGGTGCCGCCCGCATCGGCCATTATCTTCCTGGCCGCGCTCTATTACGGGGCGATGTACGGCGGTGCCATATCCTCGATCACGTTGGGTATTCCCGGCGCCTCGACGGCCGTTGCGACGACTTTCGACGGGCGCCCGCTCGCCATGAAGGGCGAGGCCGACAAGGCCCTGATCGCGGCGGCTCTGGCGTCGTTCGCCGGGGGCACGATCTCGGTCATCCTGTTCACTCTGTTCGCGCCGCCCCTGGCCTCCGTCGCTCTGGATTTCGGTGATCCGGAAATCTTCGCGCTGATGATCCTGGCTTTCGCGACTTTCGTCGGTCTGTCCGGCGACGACATCGCGAAGACGATCTTCTCAATCTGTATCGGCATGGTGATGTCGGCCATCGGTTTCGACATCATCTCGGGCGAGCCGCGCCTGGTGCTGTTCGATCTGATCGGCTTCCAATCCAAGATCAACTTCCTGGTGCTGGCCATCGGCATCTACGGCATCGGCGAAATGATGTGGACCATCGAGGTCAGCCGCGGCGAGACGATGATGTCCAAGGTGACGCTTTCGGTCGAACGCGTGATTAGCAATCTCAAGATCATCTGGGGCACCTGGAAAGCCTGGCTGATGGGTTCGAGCCTGGGCTTCTTCGTCGGCATCCTGCCGGCGGCGGGCGCCACGCCGGGTTCTCTTATGGCCTACGGTGTCGCGAAGATGACGTCGCGCGAGCCGCATATGTTCGGCAAGGGGGCGGTCGAGGGTGTGGTTGCGCCGGAAGCCGCGAACAATGCGGCCTCCACGGGCTCGCTGCTGCCGATGCTGACACTGGGCATTCCCGGTTCGCCGACAACGGCGGTGCTGCTGGGCGGCATGGTCATCTGGGGCCTGCAACCGGGACCGCGCCTGTTCGTCACGGAAACGGAATTCGTGTGGGGGCTGATTGCCTCGCTCTATGCCGCGAACCTGTTCGCGGTCATCATCAACATTGCTTTTATTCCGCTGTTCCTGTGGTTTCTCAAGACGCCGTTCACCATTTTGGCGCCGCTGATCTTCGTCTTGTCGATGGTCGGCGGATACGCCGCGACGGAACGCATGTTCGACGTCTGGCTGATGCTGATCCTGGGTATTGGCGGTTATCTGATGCGCAAGTTGGACTACCCGGTCGCGCCGGCGGTGCTCGCCATCGTTTTGGGCCCCATCGCCGAACCGGCGTTGCGCCAGTCCTTGTTGATTTCCGGGGGTGATGTCTTGGTGTTCTTCAATCGGCCGATCGCCGGCCCGATCACCATCATCGCGCTGGTGCTTCTGTTCCTGCCGGCTTTTCAGACCGCGTGGCGTCGTATCCGCGGTAAGAAGCCTGCGGCGGGATAAATTGCAGCCGTAACGGCGGGGTCGCGGGGCGGCTCCGCCGGATGGCGTGGGAGGTGACGTTAAGGGCGGAAAGTGCTGGCTTCTGGTTTCTGGTGTATTGTATACCACAGCGAAAGCGGCTATACCCTCGGCCAAGCTGGCAAGGGGTA
>DNMS01000329.1:6744-7127 GCA_003488105.1 Rhodospirillaceae bacterium | reverse complement strand
CGTCTGCCAGGTCAATACCGGCACGGAAACGGTTGAACTGGTCTGCGGCGCGCCCAACGCGCGGACGGGATTGAAGGGCGTGTTCGCGCCCTCCGGATCCTACGTCCCGGGCACGGGCATCACCCTGAAGCCCACGGAAATCCGCGGCGTCACGTCGAACGGCATGCTGCTGTCGGAACGGGAAATGGGCTTGTCCGACGAACACGACGGCATCGTCGAACTGCCCGCCGATGCCAAGGTCGGTGCGCGCGCCGTCGATGTCATGGGCCTGGCCGATCCGGTCATCGAAATCGCCATCACGCCCAACCGGGGCGATTGCCTTGGCGTGCGCGGCATCGCCCGCGACCTGGCGGCTTCCGGGCTCGGCAGCCTGAAGCCGCTCG
>DNMS01000329.1:0-6570 GCA_003488105.1 Rhodospirillaceae bacterium | reverse complement strand
CGGCAGCCTGAAGCCGCTCGACACCGCGCCGGTGGCGGGCGCGTTCGACAGCCCCCTCGGCGTGGCCCTCGACTTCACGGACGAGACGGCCAGTGCCTGCTCTAAATTCGTCGGCCGCGCCTTCCGCGGCGTCAAGAACGGCCCCAGCCCGAAATGGCTGCAGGACCGCCTGACCGCCGTGGGCCTGCGCCCGATTTCGGCCCTGGTCGACATCACCAACTACATCTCCTTCGAATTCGACCGCCCGCTGCACGTGTTCGACGCGGCCAAGGTCGCGGGCACGATCACCGCCCGCCTGGCCAAGCCGGGTGAAAAGATTTTGGCGCTGAACGAAGTTGAATACGATCTCGACCCGGAGATGACCGTGATCGCCGACGCCAACGGCCCCCAGGCCGTGGCCGGCGTGGTCGGCGGCATGGGCAGTGGCTGCACCGAGGCGACGACGGAGGTGTTCCTGGAAGTCGCCTATTTCGACCCGGTGCGCACGGCCATGACCGGGCGCAAACTCAATCTGCAGACCGACGCGCGCTACCGGTTCGAGCGCGGCGTCGATCCGGCGTTTTTGGACGACGCCTGCGAAATCGCGACGCGCCTGATCCTGGAACTGTGCGGCGGCGAGGCATCCAACGTGGTCTCCGCCGGCGACGGCCCCGACTGGCGCCGTACCCTCGATTTCAACCTGGACAAGGTTCTGACCCTGGGTGGCACGGAGATCGAAGGCGTCGAGGCGCGGCGGATTCTCAACGTCCTGGGCTTCGCCATCGATTCCGACCAGGGCAGCCGCCTGGTGGTCAGCGTGCCGTCCTGGCGCTCCGACATCGTGTCGGAAGCCTGCCTGGTGGAAGAAATCGTGCGCATCAACGGCTACGACCGCATCGCGCCGGTCGCCGTGACCCGGCCCGCGGGTGCCCAGGGTCCCGTGATGACTCCGGACCAGCGCCGCCGCGCCCAGGCGCGCCGCCTGCTCGCCGCCCGCGGCATGGTCGAGGCCGTGACCTATTCCTTCATGCCCGATGGCCAGGCCAAGCTGTTCGGCGGCGTGGCCGATACCATGCGGCTGCTCAATCCGATCTCCGCCGATCTGGACGTCATGCGCCCGTCGATCCTGCCCAACCTGCTGGCCGCCGCGGCGCGCAACCAGGCCCGGGGCTATGCCGATCTGGCCTTGTTCGAGGTCGGCCCCCAGTTCCCGGGCGCCAAGCCGGAAGACCAGCAACTGGTCGCCGCCGGCATCCGCGTCGGCAAGACCGGCCCGCGCCATTGGGCGGCGCAGCCGCGCGGCGTCGATACCTATGACGCCAAGGCCGATGCCCAGGCAGTGCTGGCCGACCTGGGCCTGCCGGCCGACCGGGCGCAGATCAAGACCGACGCCCCCGCCTGGTACCACCCGGGCCGCTCCGGCACTCTGCGCCTCGGTCCCATGATGCTGGCCGCCTTCGGCGAGGTCCATCCGGCGGTCCTGAAAGCCCTGGACGTGAAGGGCCCGGCCGTCGCCTTCGAAATTTATTTCGACAACCTGCCGGCGGTGAAGGCGAAAAAGTCCGCCGCCAAGGCGCATCTGGTGCTGTCGACCCTGCAGCCGGTCGCCCGCGATTTTGCCTTCGTCGTCGATGCCGATGTCGAGGCGGCCAAGGTCATCAACGCCGCCCATGCCGCCGACAAGGCCCTGATCACCGAGGTCACCCTGTTCGACGTCTACGAAGGCAAGGGTGTGGGTGAAGGCAAGAAGTCGCTGGCCATCAACGTCGTCCTGCAGCCCGTGGACAAGACCCTAACCGATGCCGAGATCGAGGCCGTCGCCGACAAGGTCATCGCCGGCGTGATCAAAGCCACGGGCGGCGAGCTGCGGACCTGATGGGCCCGCTCGACGCATTCTCCACCGACCACCGCCGCGCCATCCGCGGCATCATCACCGACGTCGACGGCACTCTGACCACCGACGGCAAGATCACCGCGACCGCGCTTGCGGCGCTGGAACGCGCCCAGGCGGCGGGGCTCAAGGTTGTCGCCGTGACCGGGGCCGCCGCCGGCACCTGTGACGCCATGGCGCGGACCTGGCCGGTCGACGCCGTGGTCGGGGAATCGGGCGGCTTCGTGTTCCGCCTGCATCCCGACACGGGGCGCATGGTGCATCTGCATATCCTGGCGCGGGACGAACGGCGTAATCATTGGGCCCAGTACGAAAAGGTGCTGGAAGCGATCATCGCCGAGGTGCCGGGGGCGGCGCTGGCCGCCGACCAGGCTTACCGGGAGACCGACCTTGCCATCGACCATGCCCAGGACGTCGCGTCTTTGGGCGAGGAAGCGGTGGCGCAGATCGTTTCCATCATGGAGGCCGCGGGCATGACCGCGACTTATTCCAACATTCACGTCAACGGCTGGCTCGGCCCCTATGACAAGTTGACGACGACCTGCCTGGTGCTGCGCGAACTGTTCCGCGCCGATGTGTCGGACGCGGACGAACGCGGGCGCTGGATGTTCGTCGGCGACAGCCCCAACGACGCACCGCTGTTCGATTTCTTCCCCCATGCCGTCGGCGTCGCCAACGTGCGCGACTTCACGGACCGCCTTTCGGCCAAGCCCAAGTACGTGACGGAAAGTGCGTCGGGTGCGGGCTTCGCCGAAGCGGTCGACGCCGTGCTGGCCGCGCGGCAAGACTGACACAGACCTTCTCCCCCTTCTTTTCTCATCGTCTCACCGTCTCTGTGGTTCAAAAAGAAAACCACTGAGGCAATGAGGTGGTGAGGAAAAAGAAAACCTGGATCCCCGCATTCGCGGGAATGACGGCGGGGTAAACGGGAGAGGGTCAGAGACGCGCCACGGAATAGACCTTCACCGCTGCCGCCCGGCCCTTGACCGGGATTTCTCCCTGAAACGCGCAGTCATACCCGTCGCCGCAGGCGGCGGCGGTTTCCTCCGTGCACATGACGTAGGTGCCGTACTGCTTGTTCAGCTGTTCCAGGCGGGCCGCGATGTTCACGTTGTCGCCGTGCACGGTGAAGGTCAGGCGCTCCGCCGTGCCGACGGCGCCGACCACGATGGCGCCCGTGTTGACGCCGCAGCGGGTTAATAGGCGCACGCCATCGCCGAAGGTCCGTTCGCGGCAGACCTGTTCAAGTTCCAGCGCGCAGTCGAGGGCCCGGGCCGCGTGGTCGTCCTGCGGCGTGACGGCGTTGAAGGTGATCAGCATGGCGTCCCCTTCGAACAGCAGCACCACCCCGCCGTGACGGGCGATGACGTCGCCGGCCGCCTGGAAGTAATCGTTGATGGTGCGGGCCAGTTCGGCCGGTGACATCTTTTCCGAGGCCGTGGAAAAGCCTTCGATGTCCGTGAACACGATGGTCGCGACCTTGCTTTCGCCGTCGCCGGGCTGGATCGCCCGGTCCGCCTGGGTGATGCGCTCCGCCACTTCCTTGGACACGAAGCGCGTCAGGTCCTGGGCCGCCGTGCTGTCGATGATCGCGCGGTAGAGGGATCGTTGCGCCCGCAGCACGGCGATGGCCAAAACCGCGGTAACCATCAGGATTGAGACGATCTTGTCGATCTCCGCCCCGATCAGGATGGCGTTGGACGTCATGTATTCCACGTAGTTGCGGGTAATCATGGGATTGCCCGCCTCGGCATGGACGACGTAGAGCATCAGCGCGATCCAGCCGAGGGCCGCCGAGGCCCCGGCGAGAACGATGTAGCCCGGCTCGAACCGAATGGCGCGGAGTGCGATGAAGATGAACACGTACATCAGCGTCGGCGCTTTCAGATAAAAGCTCGCCGGTTGCATATACTGGATATGAAACGACCAGATCAGCAGCATCAGCAGCCCGACGTCGATCACCACCGAGATCATCAGGAAAGGCTTGGTCAAGGTGCCGCGATAGGCGGCAATCAGCCGCGCCAGGGTGAACAGGAAATAGAACCCCAAGGCGAAGGGCACCAGATTGAAATCCGGGTTGGTCGCGGTCTTGGGCGCCACGGCCCACAGGCTGGCGAACAGCACGACCAGCAGCATCTGCACCCAACTGATCAGCTTTTCGCTCTGCAGTTGTTGGCGGGCGATGCGGTCGCGCACGCGGGCGGGCAGCCGCCCGGAAGCGGGTTCACCGAAGATGAAGGTCATGCAGGACGTCCACATGTCCGAACGATGGACTGTCCCGGACAAATGCTCAATCACGGAATGCGGGCTCCCCTTTGGCTGTGGGGGCCTGTCTAGCAGAGCGGCATGCTCACCGGGAATTCACGGCTGCGTCATCGGAAAGGGGATCAGGCGGCATGCTCGCCGGCATCTGTGCCGTTTTCCTGGCGCAACGCTTCCTTCACCGCCTCGCATTTGTTCTGCAGGTGGTCGCGCAGGACCTTGGCCAGTCCGGGGCCGTCGCGGGCTTCCAGGGTGGCCAGCATGTCTTCGTGTTCGGCCATGGCCTGCTTCCAGCGTTGGGACGTGATGGAGGAAATATAGCGCGCCCGGCGGATGCGTCCGGCCAAGCCTTCATACATGGCGACCAGCAGATCGTTGCCGGCCGAGCCCATGATCTTTTCGTGGATCTTCTGGTTGAGGGCGAAATACTCCGCCCGCTCCCCTCGCGTGTGGTGCAGGGCCATTTGGTAATGCAAGGCGCGCAGTTCGGCCAGATCGGCCTCCGACGCATTGGCGCAGGCCAGTTCCCCGGCGAGCGCTTCCAGGGCGCCCATGACGGGAAACATCTCGTCGACATCGGCGGCGGTCAGCTTGGCGACCCGGGCTCCCCGGTTGGGCAGCAGTTCCAAAACGCCTTCCGACGCCAGCACCTTCAAGGCTTCGCGCAATGGCGTGCGGGAAATGCCCAGCGTTTCGCACAAAAGCCGTTCCGGCACCTTGTCCCCCGGTTTCAGGTCGCCGTCATAGACCATGGCCCGGACCCGGTTGACGATGGTGTCGTGCAGGGAAGTGCGCGGGATGGGGCGGGATAAGGTGCTCTCGTCCATGATGGTCACTCCGTACTCAAAAAGGAAACCACAGAGGCAGTGAGGCGGTGAGAAGGAAGAAAGGATTTTTTTATCTTCTGACTGCCTCACTGCCTCAGTGGTTCAAATAATCATCAAGAACCCGCGCGACGTGCACGGCTTCGCGGGGCGTGCCGTCGGCGATCTGATGGCGGCAGCTGGTGCCGTCGGCGACGATCACCGTGTCGCCGTCAGCCTCCCGGACGGCAGGCAGCAGCGACAATTCGCCCATGCGCTTGGAGACATCGACGTTGTCGGTGTCGTAGCCGAAGGCCCCAGCCATGCCGCAGCAGCTTGAATCGACCGTCTCCACATTCAGGCCCGGCACCAGACGCAGCGTGGTCTCCACCGCGCCCATGGCGGCGAAGGCCTTCTGGTGGCAGTGACCGTGCAGCAGCGCCTTACCGTCCTTGGCGTCTTTCAGCGGCAGGGTCAGGTTTCCGGCGGCGGCTTCGCTCGCCAGGAATTCCTCGAACAGCATGGCCTTGGCGGCCAAGGCCTTGGTGTCGTCGCCCGGCAGCAGGACCGTGAACTCGTCGCGCAGGGTCAAAAGACACGACGGCTCCAGCCCGACGATGGGCACGCCCGCGTCGACGAAGGGCTTCAAGGCGTCGAGCGTGCGCTTTGCTTCCGCCTTCGCCTCCTCGGCCAGACCGGCGGCCAGGAAGGTGCGGCCACAGCACAGCGGCCGCGTGCGGTCCGGGGCCTGGGCGGTGACGACGCGGTAGCCGGCGGCGGTCAGCACCCGGCGCGCGGCGGCTAGGTTCTCGGGCTCGAAATAGGTGTTGAAGGTGTCACCCAGAAGGACGACCGCCTTGCCCGCCGGACAGGAATTCGGGTCGACCGGGGTCGCGCCCTTGTCCGGCGTCGCGGCCCAGCGGGGCAGGGTCCGCTCGGCGGAAAAGCCCAGCAGCTTTTCCGACAGCCAGGCGGCGCCGGGGATCGTGTCACGCAGGTTCAGCAGCCAGGAAACTTTGCTGGCGGCGGGGGCATAGCGCGGCAGATAGGCGACCAGCCGGTCGAACAGGCGCAGCCCGTGGCGCTTGTTGTACTGGTTCAGGAATTCGATCTTCATGCGCGCCATGTCGACGCCCGTCGGGCATTCGCGCTTGCAGCCCTTGCAGCCGACGCAAAGCTTCATGGTCGCGGCCATGTCGTCGGAGGTAAAGGCGTCGGGGCCCAACTGGCCCGAGATGGCGAGGCGGAGCGTATTGGCGCGGCCCCGGGTCAGATGTTGTTCATCCCCCGTGGCGCGATAGGACGGGCACATCACCCCGGCGTCGCGTTTGCGGCAGGCCCCGTTGTTGTTGCACATCTCGACCGCGCCGGCGAAGCCGCCCCAGTCGGACCAGTCGAGGACCGTCGCGATCTCCTGCGTCTGATAGCCGGGCTTGAAACGGAACAGGCTGCGGTCGTCCATCTTGGGCGGGTCGACGATCTTGCCCGGGTTCATCAGGCCCGTGGGATCGACCGTGTTCTTGACCTCCTTGAAGGTCTCGATCATGCGGCTGCCGAACATGGCTTCGTGGAATTCTGAGCGCACCAGCCCGTCGCCGTGTTCGCCCGAGTGAGATCCCTTGTATTCGCGGACCA
>DNMS01000215.1 GCA_003488105.1 Rhodospirillaceae bacterium | reverse complement strand
GGTGATCGTCGTCAGGTCGCCGTCGCGGTAGATGTTGAGCGGCACGTCGATCCCGGCATTGCCCAAAGACCATACGCCGCGGAAGAATTCGGCCATGCCTTCGACCGGCTTGTCGTCGACGCCGACCACCAGGTCGCCGGCCTTGAGGCCCGCGTCTTCCGCCGGCCCGCCCTTCCAGGTGCCGACGATCACCACGCGGCCCATGGTCTCGGCGGTGAAGGTGCCCAGCCAGGGCCGGGGCGGGCGCCCGGTAGCCCCCGTGGTGCGCAGGGTCGGCAGGATCGCCTTCACGATGTCGATGGGCACGATCATGTTGCCCTCGGTCTCGCCGCTTTCTTCGCCCCGCACGTACAGCGACCCGATGCCGCGCAGCCGGCCGTCCTCGCCGATTAGGGCCGCCCCGCCCCATAAGGGGTGGGCTGGCGCGGTGAAGATGGCGTCGTCCAGAAGGTACTCCCAATAGCCCGCGAATTCCTTGCGCGCCGACACGCGGGTCTGCAGCGCATGCTTACGCCCGCCGCAGCCAGCGACGATCACGTCGTCGCCCGGGATCAGGTCGGCGGACGACCCCAATTCGATGGCCGGGGCGTCCAGGGGCTGCAACGCCTGGACCAGGCCGAAGCCCGTTTCCTGGTCATAGCCCATGACGTGACCCTCGGCGGCGCGACCGTCGTTGGAGACCAGCCAAACCCGTTCGGCCTCGACAACCAGATAGCCGATGGTCAGTACCAGGCCCTTTGGGTCGATGACCACGCCGTGGCCGCTGCGCTGGGTGCCCAGGGTCGCCGCGGTGAAGGCTGTTTCGGGAATTTCTGTGCGCAGGGAGACAACGCTGCGCAGCGTCTTGTCGATGTCGAAGGAAAACCGGTCGTCGTCGGGCCGGTAAGGCTCGGGGATTTCAGGGTATTCCTGGTGGGTTTCGTCCATGCCCCGATGGTAGATCACTTCGCCCCGAATTGAAATGCGCCGGGCGGGATTTTCGTCATTCGCGCGGACGGGGCATCGTCTATTGAATGATCGTGCCCCGCGGCGCTAAATTGTACACAATCATGCCGAGCGAACAGATTGGGAGGAACGGTCACATGGCCCAGGTAATTCAGTTGCACGAGGTTCCGAGCCTGCGCGAGAAGGTCTCGGAAGAGGAATGGGCGCTGCGCGTCGAACTGGCCGCGGTCTACCGCCTGGTCGCGCGGTTCGGCTGGGACGACGGCATTTTCACCCATTCGTCCGTGCGCCTGCCGGGCCGCGACCACCACTTCCTGATCAACCCTTACGGTCATCTGTTTTCCGAGGTCTGCGCCTCCAACCTGGTGAAGATCGATATTGACGGCAACGTGCTGGACGATAGCCCCTACGAGGTCATCAAGGCGGGCTTCGTGATCCATTCGGCGATTCACATGTCGCGCGGCGACGCCATGTGCGTGATCCACACCCATACCAACGCGGGCATGGCCGTTTCCGCGCAGAAGGACGGTTTGCTGCCCCTGAACCAGAAATCCATGGGCTTCTACAACCGTCTTGCCTATCACGATTACGAGGGCATTTCGAACGACACGGAGGAGCGCGACAGCATCGTCCGCGACCTCGGCAATCACCATTCAATGATCCTGCGCAACCACGGCCTGTTGTGCACGGGGCGGACCATCGCCGAGGCGTTTCAGCACATCCGCTATCTGCAGCATGCCTGCGAACTGCAGCTGATGGCCCAGGCGTCGGGCGCCGAGCTGATCATTCCGCCCAAGGATGTCTGCGAGCACGCGGCCAGCCAATTCGATGGCGACGGCGGTCCCAGGGGCGGCGATCAGTTCGCGGCCTTCGTGCGCCAGCTCGACCGGGAAGAGCCCGACTACAAACACTGATAAGAAACACCACTGAGGCGGTGAGGCCGTGAGAAGGAAGGTGTGGGTCTGAAACCTCCCCCTTACTTCTCATCGTCTCTGTGCCTCAGTGGTTTTCTTTTTTCCTGCCCGCCCGGATTCCGGCAATGACCTCAAACGGTTCTGCCGGATCGGTGGAATGTCAAAAGGGCGTCATTTGACATCCAGGTCCGGGACAACTACCTTAAATAAATCAACACCTTAAGATTATAGCCATTTGACCCGGCCAAAGATGACCGGGGACAATGGTGTTTTGTCCGTGCCCAACGCTGGGCGACGGAGGCCCGTGATTTCGGCGGGCAGGACGCGCCAATAGTAATAAAGGAGCCGGATACGGCATGTGTGGACTTAGCGGCGAAATCAGATTCGACGACGGTTATGCGGACGCCCGGGCGGTGGCGCGGATGACGGATGCCATGGCGCCCCGGGGGCCCGACGCCTCGGGTCTGTTCCAGCAAAGCCGCTGCGCCTTTGGCCATCGCCGGCTCAAGATCATCGATCTGACGGAAAAGGCGCAGCAGCCCCTGATTGATGCTGAACTGGGCCTGACCATCGCTTTCAATGGCTGCATCTATAATTACAAGGCGCTTCGGACGGAGCTTCAGGAAAAGGGTTATCGGTTCTTTTCCACGGGCGACACGGAGGTCGTTCTCAAGGCCTTCGCCGCCTGGGGGGCCGATTGCGTGAAACGCCTGAACGGCATGTTCGCCTTCGCGATCTTTGAGCGCGACACCGGGCGCCTGACCTTGGCCCGCGACCGTCTGGGCATCAAGCCGCTGTACCTGGCGGCAAGCGGCAAGCGGCTGCGCTTCGCCTCGACCCTGCCGGCCTTGCTGGCCGGCGGCGACACGGACACGGACATCGATCCCGTGGGCCTGCACCATTACATGTCGTTCCACGCCGTGGTGCCGGCGCCCTATACGGTGCTGAAGGGCGTGCGCAAGCTGCCGCCCGCGACCTATGCGGTGTTCGAGGCCGATGGCACGCGCCGCGACACGACCTACTGGTCCGTCGACTTTACACGCTCCGCCGACGACATGAAGCTCTCGGCCGAGGACTGGCGCGATCTGGTCTATGACGCCCTGGCGCTGTCCATCGACCGGCGGCTGGAGGCCGATGTGGACGTCGGCGTGCTGCTGTCGGGCGGGGTCGATTCCTCGCTGATCGTCGGCATGCTGGCACGCGCGGGCAAGACGCCGCTGCGTACCTTCTCCGTGGGCTTCGAGGACGCCGGCGGCGAGGCCGGCAACGAATTCAAGTATTCCGACCTGATCGCCAAGGAGTTCGGGACCGAGCATTACAAGATCCACGTCGGCGCCCAACGCCTGATGGACCTTTTGCCGGATACCATCAAGGCGATGTCGGAGCCCATGGTCAGCCATGACAATGTGGGTTTCTTTGCGCTGTCCCAAGAGGTTTCCCAACATGTGAAGGTGGTGCAGTCGGGCCAGGGTGCGGATGAAATCTTCGGCGGTTATTCCTGGTATCCGCCTTTGATGGATTCCAACGATCCCGTCGGCGACTACGCCCGCGTGTTCCGCGACCGCGATTTCGCCGATTACAAAAAGGCCGTGTCGCCGCAGTACCACACGGACCGCGATGAAAGCCTGGCCTTCATCGAGGACAACTTCGCCCAACCCGGCGCCGACCGCGCCGTGGACAAGGCGCTGCGCATCGATTCGACCATTATGCTGGTCGACGACCCGGTCAAGCGGGTCGACAACATGACCATGGCCTGGGGGCTCGAGGCCCGGGTGCCTTTCCTCGATCACGAACTGGTCGAACTTGCCGGCCGGGTGCCGCCCGAACACAAGGTGCGGGACGGCGGCAAAGGCGTGCTGAAGGACGTCGCCCGCAGGGTCGTCCCGGCCGAGGTCATCGACCGGCCCAAGGGATATTTCCCCGTGCCGGCTCTTAAATATATCGAAGGCCCTTATCTGGACATGGTCCGCGATACTTTGGCGTCGAAGCCGGCGCGCGAGAGGTCGCTGTTCGACCGGGGTTATCTCGACATGCTGTTCGACGCGCCCGCCGATCATATTACGCCGCTTCAGGGCTCGAAGCTGTGGCAGGTGGCGCTCATGGAAACCTGGCTGCAGACCCACGGGGTGTGACGGCGTGAACCGGCGAAAGGAAAACCCGGTCATGGAAGATACGCTTTCCTTGAAGCATTGGGGGACCCCGCCCAAGAACGGCATCGGCACGGTCGGCAAATGCGTCGCCGTGCATTGCGGTTGGGGCCGCGTGCTGTTCGGCCAGACCTTCGACAAGCCGGAACTGTTGGCCGGCCGCCTGATGGAGGAAGAGACCGGGGAGCGCGACCTTGCCATCTACGTGCGCGATCCGCACGTCATTCTGTCCATGGCGCCGCAGACCTTGTTTATGGACCCGTCGCACAGCTTTCGCCTGAACCTGAAGGAACTGCCCGCCGCCGCACGGAGCGCCGACAGCAATATGTTCAAGGTGCGCCCCGCCGAGGCCGTCGACGAAGGGGCGGTCAATCGCATCTATACCTCACGCGGCATGGTGTCGCTGAAGTCCGGCTATCTGGCGGAACTCGACCATCGGCAATGCGTCACGGTGCTGGTCGCGGAATCGGCTCAGGACGGTGAGGTGCTGGGTGTCGTCATGGGGATCGATCACACAATCGCCTTCGACGACCCCGAAGAAGGTTCATCCCTATGGGCCCTGGCCGTCGACAGTCAGGCGGCGGTGCCTGCCGTTGGCATCGGCCTGGTGACCGCACTGGCGGCCCATTTTCGTGCCGCCGGGCGCGCGTTCATGGATTTGTCGGTGATGCATGACAACGCCGAGGCCATCAAGCTTTACGAAAAAATGGGATTCGAGAGGGTTCCCGTCTACACGGTGAAGAAGAAAAACCCGATCAACGAATCCCTGTTCATCGGCCCGCAGCGGGCTGAAAACCTGAACATCTATGCCAAGATCATCGTCGACGAGGC
>DNMS01000332.1 GCA_003488105.1 Rhodospirillaceae bacterium | reverse complement strand
TGGTGGGTGATCATCGTCATCGCACTCGCCATCCGGCGCCTGCCCTATGCGCTGCGGGCCTGTGTCGCGGCCCTGCAGCAGGTCAGCGTGATGCTGGAGGAAGCGGCCGAAAACCTGGGGGCGACCAAAAGCCGCACCGTGCGCCGCATCGTCGTGCCGCTGATGATGGGCGGCATCGTCGCCGGCTTCGTGACCAGCTTCGCCACCGCCGCCGTCGAATTGTCGGCGACGATCATGTTGGTGTCACAGGAATCGGACGCGCCGCTGGCCTACGGCATTTATGAATTCATGCAGTCCGCATCCGGGCGCGGGCCGGGGGCGGCATTGGGCATCATCGCGGTGCTCATCATCGGGATTGCGACCTATCTGTCGCACCGCGTCATCAACAAGAAGGAAACCGAACGGGCACCCCAGCAGGCGGCGGCCCCGGAAGAAAAAGTCCAGGGAGCATAAGCATGGCATTGAAGCAAACCAGCGGTGTCACCGTCACGGTCGAGAACGTCAGCCTGTCCTTCGGCAAGACCGAGGTGCTGAAGGGCGTGAATCTGGAGATCAAACCGGGCGAGCTGTTCACCTTCCTGGGCCCGTCGGGATCGGGAAAATCGACCCTGCTGCGCTCCATCGCCGGCTTCGGGCCGCGCCCGGGCGGGCGCATCCTGATCGACGGCGACGACATTGCCGGTCTGGCGCCCTGGGACCGCAATGTCGGCATGGTGTTCCAGTCCTATGCCCTGTGGCCGCATATGACGGTGCGCAAGAACGTCGCCTTCGGGCTGGAGGAACGCAAGGTGCCGGCGCGCGAGATCGCCGAACGGGTCGAGGCGGCGCTCGATCTGGTCGGGCTCGCGGCTTATGGCGACCGCCGGCCGTCGCAGCTGTCCGGCGGTCAGCAGCAGCGCGTGGCCTTGGCCCGCACCATCGTCGTCGAGCCGCGGGTTCTGCTGCTGGATGAGCCGCTGTCGAACCTGGACGCCAATCTGCGGGTTCAGATGCGCCGCGAAATTCACGACCTGCAGCGGAAATTGAACCTGACCACGATTTTCGTGACTCACGATCAGGAAGAGGCGAACACCATTTCCGACCGCATGGCGGTCCTGGACCAGGGCGTGATCCAACAGACGGGCACGCCGCTGAACCTGTACGACAACCCGGCCAACCGCTTCGTGGCCAGCTTCCTGGGCACGGCCAACCTGTTGGAAGGCCGGATCGAGGCCGGGGACGGCGGGCTTTGGTTCATCGCCGATGCGGGGCCGCGCCTGCGGTTGACACCGGATGCCGGGGCGGCCGGGGACCGCACGGCCGCCATGATGCGGCCGCAGAACCTGACGATCACGGATGCGGACGGTGCCCTCGGACAGGACGTGGCGGTATTGGAAGGAACGGTGGAGATGCTGGAATTTCTCGGCACCATCGTGCGTTACGCGGTGCGGGTCGGCGGGGCGTCGATGCTGGTCGACGAGACCCACCGTGTGGGCCGGGCGGTCCATGCCGTCGGCGACAGCGTGCGCCTGGGCGTCGAGGCCGCCGATATCCGGCTGTTGTCGGCGTAGAATCGGGCAAACGGCCCCCGGGTGGTGCGAGGCACCTCCCGGGGAGCAGCGTTTGTATTACAGGCCGGCCAGAACGCTTTCGGCGCTGGTCTTCTCGAAGGCGCCGGCGGCATCGATCTCGATCGATTTCACCGTGCCGTTGTCGACGACCATGGCGAAGCGCTGGCAGCGCAGGCCGAGGCCGCGGGCGGTCAGGTCGAGTTCCAGGCCGGCGGCCTTGGTGAACTCGGCCGAGCCGTCGCCGACCAGCAGAACCTTGTCGTCGGCGCCCTGGTCTTTGGCCCAGGCACCCATGACGAAGGCGTCGTTCACGGACATGCAGACGATCTGGTCGATGCCCTTGGCTTTGAGTTCATCCGCCTTGGCGACGAAGCCGGGCAGATGCTTGGCCGAGCAGGTCGGCGTGAAGGCGCCGGGCACGCCGAAGATGGCGACCTTTTTGCCGTTGAAGATGTCGTCCGTCGAAATGGCGGCCGGGCCTTCGCCGGTCATGTGGTAAAGCGTCGCCGCCGGAATTTTATCACCAACACCAAGCGTCATTGGATTTTCCCCTGAATCTGATTTTTCAAACATGGCTTCGGGCGGCGCTAAGGACGCGCCGCACGGGCCGTTCATGCCAGCATGAAATAGTGCATTCCGGCGAAGAGTCCATGAAAAACCGCCCCATGGCGGGGGCCCGGCCTAGTTTTTCGCGATCACCACGTTGCCGGCCCGGGCGACGGCCTCGGTCACCGCGTTTTCCGTCAGCAGTTCAGGCAGCGGGATGCCGTCCGGGGCCTGCGGTCCGTAGACCGCATTGAACGGAATGCCGTAGCGCCCGAATTTGGCCAGGTAGGCGGCGATCACCGGATTGGGGCGGGTCCAGTCGGCGATCATGGCGACGATACGCCCGTCGGCGATGGCCGCGTGCACGGCCCCCTGGTTGAGGACCAGGCGCTTGTTGACCTGACAGGTGATGCACCAGTCGGCGGTGACGTCGACCAGCACGGTCTTGCCGTCGGTGACCAGTTGGGCGATCCGTGCCTCGTCGAACGGCTGCCAATGGCGGCGTGCGTCCACATTCTTGGCACCGCGCGGGTTGGTCTCGCCAGCGGCCCGGGGCGGTGCGTCGCCCGCGGTCGGCAGCACGGCGGCAGCCAGCACCATGGCGACGCCAAGCGCAATGGGGGCCCCCGGCACCAGGGCACGGGCCGGCTTTACGCCGCGCCCGGAAAGCCACAAGACAAGGCCCAGGACGGCCAGCCCGGCAGCCAACCCGGCCGTGGCGGTGACTCCCAGGATGCCCATGACGACCCAAAGCAGCCAGCCCGCCGTGGCCAGCAGGGCGAGGCCCATGATCTGGCGCAGGTGGATCATCCAGGGCCCTGGGCGGGGCAGGCGGGTGGCGGTGGCGGGCACAGCCGCGATGGCGAGGTAAGGCAGGGCGAGGCCAAGCGCCAATCCGGCGAAGATGGCATAGATTTCCAACGGCCCCCGGGCCAAGGCGAAACCCACGGCGGTGCCCAGGAAGGGTGCGGAACAGGGCGTTGCCAGCAGAGTCGCCAAGGCGCCTTGCAGAAAATGGCCCATGGGGCCGGTGTGGTGGCCGGGGTCCGCGGCATGGGCGCCCAGGTCGCCGATGGTTTCAGGCAGGGCGATCTCGAACAGTCCGAACAGGTTGCAGGCGAATACGAAGACGATCACCGCCATGGCGGCGAGGAACCAGGGTTGTTGGAACTGAATGCCCCAGCCGATGGTCATGCCGGCGGCCTTCAGCGCCACCAGCCCGGAGGCCAGCACCATGAAGGCCGCGAAAATCCCCAACGCCGAGGCGATGAAGCCGCGGCGGACCTGGCCCTTGTCGCCACCGCCGTGGCCCATGACGCCCAGAACCTTGATCGACAGCACGGGCAGTACGCAGGGCATCAGGTTGAGGATCAGCCCGCCCAGCACGGCCAGGGCGATGAACAGCAACAATTTGGGTTGCGGCGCCGGTGTCGTTTCAGCGGCGCTCAGGACCGGCGCGTCGGCGGGCGGCGCCAGATCGCCGGGTGTGAGCATCAACTGCCGTTCGGCGCTGCGCCCGCCGTCGACCAGGGTCGCGGTCAGGGTCTCCTTGGCCAGCCGCTGCGGCCCGCCGTCCAGGTCCTTGACCCCGTAGACGGTGACGTCCAGGCGCGCCTCGCGCCCGTTGTCGGAAAAGGTCACATGCGGCTTGGAAAAGGCCAGGATGTTGGGCCCCTCGAGATAGATGTCCGGGGCCGAAAACGGGGTTTCCGATTTCGCCCGCACGCTGATC
Source organism: Rhodospirillaceae bacterium (assembly GCA_003488105.1). The sequence continues at coordinate 4,698 of DNMS01000332.1, read as the reverse complement.
AGCATTTCGCCCTTGGCGGCGTCACCGGGGCTCAGCGCCGCCGTGTCGGCCAGCATCAGCCCGTGCCCGGCGCCGTCGCCCGGCACCGTGGCGGCGTAGCGGCTGATCAGGTGGGCGAATTCGCTGGGCTTGGCCGCACCCGCCGGCAGGGACAGATCCAGGTTCGCCGTGTAGGGAATACAGATGTCGTCGCAGGTGAGATAGGGGATCATTGCCTTGATCATGACGGGCTTGCCCGGCTCTGCCGGCACGGCGTCGATGGGCAGCACGACCTCTTTCTTGTAGCCGAGGGTTTCCAGGCCCAGAACGCTGAACCGCTCCGGCGCCGGCCAGAGAATTTTCGCGGACGCAAGGTTGTCCGAACCATCCCAGTTGGGCCGGGGCGGAATGCCCGCGTCGCCGGGCGACCGCCAGTAAATCTTCCATCCCGGCTGCATGTGGAATTCCAGGCCCAGGCGTAGCATCGCGGCCGACCCCGTGCCGGTCACGGCGGCGACCAGGCGGGCCTTGGTCTGTTCCGTTTCATGCCAGGCGGATTGCGCGGTACCCGCGGCCTGCGCGGCGGTCGCGGAAACCAGCAGCAAGAGGGCCACGATCAGGGCGGTTGGGCGGGCGGCGCGAAAAAGGGGTGCAGCGGTCATGGAGCGATTCTTGTTTTCCGTCGGGGCGGTTACGGTTTTTGTCGTGGCCATATTATGGCACGGTGTCGGTGGACACAGCCAATAAATGGCGCGTGATTGCGGCGGTTTCCGGGCAGTGTGCGATGCTTTTTCACGGGCGCGCGCTTGCGGGGGTGCCGCCACGACGCCATAATTATCAGGCGCGGTTGTGCTATTAATTGATGAAACTGGACGGATATTCGAGGCTCATCCCATGCCCCGGACCCTAGACGACGAAGCTTATCTGGCCGGGCATCTGCTGATTGCCATGCCCAACATGCCGGATGAGCGGTTTTCCAAGACAGTGATCTACATGTGCGCCCACAATGCCGAGGGCGCGATGGGCCTGGTCGTCAACAAGCCATTGGAAACGCTTAGTTTTCCTGATCTTCTGGAGCAGCTCGATATCGTGCCGTCCGGCTTGAAGCAGCCCATCAACGTGCATTTCGGTGGCCCGGTTGAATCGGGCCGGGGCTTCGTTCTGCACACCCCGGACTATGTCCAGGAAGCGACCATGGTCGTTGACGAGCAGATCGCCCTGACCGCCACGGTCGACATTCTGCAGGCCATCGCCGACGGCATCGGCCCCCGGCAATCCCTGTTGGCGCTCGGTTATGCCGGTTGGGGGCCGGGGCAACTGGATTCCGAAATCAAAGCAAACGGCTGGTTGCATGTCGCGGCCGATCCCGCCCTTGTGTTCGGCGGCGGCATGGACGACAAGTGGGAACAGGCGATGCTCAAGATCGGTGTCGATCCGCGCATGCTGTCGGACGAAGCCGGCCACGCCTGAACGCCGCCAACCACGCCGGAACCGTTAATATGAGCCGCCCCCCCAAACGCAAGCCCGCGGACGACCTGCGTCAACTTCTCCTGGAACGCATGGAAGCCTGCCAGACCGCCGAGGCCCTGAACAATCAGGTTATCCTGCCGTTCATCCAGGCGTTGGAGGATGTGTGCGGCGCGCGCGGATACGTCCTGAACATCTATGGCGAGCAGGCAAACCTGACGTTCACGGGCGATGAGGACGCGGCCGAGGAAATCTACGCCTTGATCGAAAGCTATCTGGACAGCCGCACCGAGGCTTGATGCCGCCGGTCCGGCTCATACGCCCGTAGTCCGAATTCTATTGAAAACAGCGGCTCGAAGCCGCACCGTGGCGTATTCTCTCCGATAAAGGGGGGAATCCGAACGACGAGGGGGCCTGCGAAAAGCGGGCCGGGCGTTTGGGGGGAAACTTAAAATCAAGGGAAGGACCCGGAGTCATGCTGATCCCGCATGGCGATTTCAAGGTCGCCCGGATCGTCAAATCCGATTTTATGGATATTGGTGATCTGGATGTTCCCGGCTTGCTCAAGGCCCACGGATACTGGGACAAGGTACGGGCCGGCAGGGTCGGCCCGCCGCGCCGTGAGTTCCGCCTGGAAGCGCTGCCGGCGGAGGTTATTCCCTGCATGGCGGTGGTCGATTTCATCGGTCCGCCGCTTGATTTTTATTACCGTTTTTTCGGCACCCGCATGGTCGAGGTCGCCGGTCAGGAATTGACCGGGCGGCGTTATCACGCGGACAATATCTCGGGCTATGGCTTCGTCAATGCCGAGATTTTTCCGATAATGATTGAACAACGCCGGCCCATCTGTTCGCGGACGCAATGGGTTTCCGTCCGCGGGTTGGACATCACAACGACCACCGTGCGTCTGCCGTTGTCGGAAGACGGCGAAACCATCACTGGGGGAGTCACGGCGAACAATTTTCAGACGGGCCACATCTAGGCAGGCGACCGGCCAGGAACTGACCGGACAGCGTTATTTCGCCGACCTCTGTCGGAGGACGGTGAAACCATTACGGGCGGCATGGTGGTCGATTGCTTCACCCCCGGTTACGAGGAATGAGCGGGACGTGTCGGATCAGGCGCTGAGCCGGGCGGCGAAAGTGTCACCGGCTTCCAGGTTTGCAAGCGGCCCGATCGCCGACAGGGTCGGCTTGGTGCTGAACAGGCGTTCGGCCACGCGCACGACGTCACCCGCCGTGACGGCATCGACCTTGGCGACGATTTCCTCGGCCGGAACGGGGCGGCCGTAGATCAGCATCTGGCGCGCCAGTTGTTCGCAGCGCGACGAGGTGCTTTCCAGAGACATCAGGATCGAGGCCTTCAACTGGGCACGGGCGCGGGCGACCTCGTCCTCGTCGACGGACAAACGCACCTTGTTCAACTCGTCCGCGATCAGCGGCATCAGTTCGGTCACTTCCCCCGAACCGGTGCCGGCATAGACGCCGAACAGGCCGCCGTCCGCATAGGCCGACTGGTAACTGTAGATGGAATAGACCAGGCCGCGCTTTTCGCGGACTTCCTGGAACAGGCGTGACGACATGCCGCCGCCCAATAGCGCCGACAGCACGGAGGCCGCGTAATAATCGTCGTCGTCGTAGGCCAGGCCTTCGAATCCCAGAGTGATATGGACCTGTTCCAGGTCACGGTTGACCCGCACGTCGCCGCCGCCGTAGCGCGCGGCCTCGCGGGCTGCCGGGGCGCCCGCGGGCAGGTCCGCGAAGGTATTCCGCACCATGTCGACCACGCGGTCGTGGTCAAGGGCCCCCGCCGCCGAAACGACGCTGACCGGGGCCGCATAATGGGTGGTCATATAGTCCAGGACCGCGTCGCGGGACATGCCTTCGATCAGGGCTTCCGAGCCCAGGACCGAGCGTCCCAGCGCCTGGTCGGGAAAGGCGACGGCCTGGAAATTCTCGAACACGATGTCGTCGGGCGTGTCGTGAAGCTGATGGATTTCCTGGATCACGACATGCCGTTCACGTTCCAGCTCGTCCGCGTCCAGGGTCGCGTGCTGGACCAGGTCGCCGATGACGTCCATGGCCAGGCCCAGGTCTTCCTTCAGCATCTTGGCGTAATAGGCCGTGTGCTCACGCGCCGTATAGGCGTTCATATGCCCGCCGACAGCCTCGATCTCCTCGGCGATGGCACGGGCACTGCGCTTTTTCGTGCCTTTGAACACCATGTGTTCCAACAGGTGGGACACGCCGTTGACGGCCTCGGGCTCGTGCCGGGCGCCGACGCCGACCCAGGCGCCGACGGACACGGTTTCGACCCGGTCCATGCGTTCGGTGACGACGCGAAGGCCGTTTTCAAGGTCGGTGATCTGTACGGACACTCAGGATTCCCTTACGCGAGGGTTGTTTCGATGCTGCGTTTCAACTGGTCTAGATCGTTGGCCAGGGTTTGGCAACGCTTGGGCCGGTCCAATAAATCCGCGAGGCGGGCGGGCAGGGCCGGGCGTTGGCCCGTGGCGTCCTCGACCGCGTCGGGGAATTTCGCCGGATGGGCCGTCGCCAGAATCACGATGGGCGCATCGGTTTCGGCCGCGCATTCCCGCGCCGAGCCGACGCCGATCGCCGAATGTGGGTCGATCAGCTCGCCCGTCTGTTCATGGACCTGCTTGATGACCGCCTTGGTGGCGTCGTCGTCGAAGCGCGCCCCCGCGAACACCTTGCGCGCCCGGGCCAGTTGCGCGGCGGAAACCTCGAACCGGCCGGTCTTGCGGAAATCGGTCAGCACCCGGGCGCAGGCAGCACCATCGCGGTCGAGCAGATCGAACAGCAGGCGCTCGAAATTGGAGGACACCTGAATGTCCATGGACGGGCTGGTGGTCGGCACCACGCCCGCCATTTCCATGGCGCCGGAGGCGAAGAAGCGGGCCAGGATGTCGTTGGCGTTGGCGCCGACGATCAGTTTCGCGACCGGCAGGCCCATCTGCATCGCACCATAGCCCGCGAACACGTTGCCGAAATTGCCCGTGGGCACGGAAAACGCGACCGGTTTGTCGGGCGCGCCCAACTTCACCGCCGCCCAGAAGTAATAGACGATCTGCGCCATCACTCGCGCCCAGTTGATGGAATTCACGGCGGACAGGTTGAAGCGGTCGCGGAAATCCCCGTCGTTGAACAGGTCCTTAACTCGGTCCTGGCAGTCGTCGAAGGTGCCTTCGATCGCGATGTTGTGCACGTTGGCGGCCTGCACTGACGTCAT
>DNMS01000333.1:3602-10617 GCA_003488105.1 Rhodospirillaceae bacterium | reverse complement strand
ATCGACCCCAAGGTCGATCCCCTGAGCCCCGACAACAAGCTGATCTTCGTCACCGGCCCGCTGACCGGGACCTGCGCGTCCACGGGCGGGCGCTATTCCGTGGTCACCAAGGGGCCGCTGACGGGCACCGTCGCCTGTTCCAACTCGGGCGGGCAGTTCGGCGGCGAATTGAAGCAGGCCGGCTGGGACATGGTCATCATCGAAGGCAAGTCGGCCAAGCCGGTCTATCTGTTGCTGGTCGACGATCAGGCCGAACTGCTCGACGCCGAAGGCTTCATCTGGGGCGAAACCGTGTGGGACACGGAAGACGCCATCAAGAAACGCCATCAGGACCCGCTGATCCGCATCGCCTCCATCGGCGGGGCGGGCGAAGGCCTGTCGCGCTATGCCTGCATCATGAACGACCGCGACCGCGCGGCCGGGCGCTCCGGCGTCGGCGCCGTCATGGGCTCGAAGCTGCTGAAGGCCGTCGCCGTGCGCGGCACCACGGGCGTCGCCGTGAACGACCCCAAGCGGTTCCTCGACGTGACCCGCGAGAAACGCAAGATCCTGGATCCCAGCCCGGCCCGCGCACGCTATTCCGGGCTCGGCACCATGGCCATGATGGACGTGACCCAGGCCCATGGGTCCCTGCCGACCCTCAATTGCCGCGAGGTCCAGTTCGAACACATCGCCGACGTCAACGTGAAGAAGCAGCATACGGTGCGGAAATCCGACGGCGAGGCCCCCTACCAGGGCAACAAGGCCTGCTTCGCCTGCTCCATCGGCTGCGGGCGCATGGCCAAGATCGACCCGGACCATTTCTCGATCAAGGGCAAGGCGCGCTATTCCGGCGTGACCGGCGGCCTGGAATACGAATCCGCCTATGCCGTCGGCCCCATGTGCGGCGTGCAGGATGTGGAAGCCGCGACCTATGCCTCGGCCCTGTGCAACGAACACGGCATGGACCCCATTTCCTTCGGCGCCACGGTCGCCGCCGCCATGGAACTGTTCATGGAGGGGGCCATCACCACGGAACAGACCGAAGGCCGCGACTTTTCCTTCGGCAACGCCGAGGCGCTGTGTTGGGCCGCCGAGGTCACGGGCACGGCCCAGGGCTTCGGCAAGGACCTGGGCTTGGGCGCCCTGCGGCTATGCGAAAAATACGGCCATCCCGAATTCGCCATGGTCGTGAAGGGCCAGGAATTCCCCGGCTACGATCCCCGCGCCATGCAGGGCATGGCCCTGGGCTATGCGACCTCGAACCGGGGGGCCTGCCATCTGAAGGCGGCGCCGTTCCAGGACGACTTCCAGCGCGTGACGCCGGACGGCAAGGCCAAGATCGTCAAGGACAGCCAGGATTACATCGCCGCCATCGATTCCTCAGGCCTCTGCACCTTCACCAAGGCGGCCTGGGGTGCCCCCGACTACGCCGACCAGATCGACGCCGCCTGCGACGGCGACTGGACCGTCGAGCGCCTGTTGGAACTGGGGGAGCGCATCTACAACCTGGAACGCCTGTTCAACAACGCCGCCGGCTTCACCGCCAAGGACGACACCCTGCCCAAACGGGTGCTGACCGAACCGGCCAAGGGCGGGGCCGGCAAGGGCCATGTCGCCGAATTGGCCAAGATGCTGCCGGAATATTACGAACTGCGCGGCTGGACCCCCGACGGCGAGCCGACGACCCAGACACTCAGCCGCCTGGGCCTGGCCTGAGCGACCGGATGATGAAGGTCACGGTCAAGCTGATCGCCATGGACCCGTTCGCCCCACCGGGGTTCGACGGCAACGGCGTGGGTGCCTTCACCCTGGCGGACGGCGCCAGCCTGGAAGACCTGATCACGCAGTTGAAGCTGCCCGACGGCATCGGCGAGGCCTATATGACCATGCTGAACGAGGATGCCGTGCCCATTGCCGGGCGCGCGGACGTGCCGCTGTCCGACGGCGACGAGATCACCGTGTTTCCGGCCATCAAGGGCGGACGCTGACGGTCAGCCGGCGATCTCGGCCTGCCAATGGTCGCTCAGATCCTCGAAATCCTGAATCCCGATCCGATCCATGACACTAAGCGAGATGATCTTGTCCACCGTCCCCGCTTCATCCACCACGGGCAGGCGCAGGTTTAGCTTTTCCGCCATCACGCCTTCGACCCGCTCAAAGATCGTCATGAACAGCAGCGGACGGATCTGCACCACCACTTCCCAGAACTGGCTGAAGCGGATGTGTCCCGACTGATTGACCACATGTTCGGACAACAGCACACCCGTTTCCTCGCGCTTGAACAGGCGTGACAGCTCCGACCCCCAATAGCGGTATTTGAAATCCTTGCCGCCGTTGACGACATCGACGACCGTCGCCATGGGCAACAGCTTGGACGGGAAGGTGGACAATTCGACGTCGGCCCAAACCGGCGCGTCACGGTCACCGCACCAACTCCGCCACAATTCCAGGGCAGACAGCAGGTCCTCGGATTTAAGGTCCTCAAGGGGCAGCGACACAAGCCGCGTGCCGTGAGGCTTGAATTCGGCCATGGCACCTCAAACGAAATGCGCGTTACGTCGATAAAAAACCGTAACACAAATCGGACCGAAGTCGCACTGTCATCGCGCGATGCGGGAAAAATGGCCGGCGAGGCACCCGCCGGCTGAATTTTCCCGCAGGCTGTCGGCGGCCAGGCGATCAGGCAGCACGGACGTCGGCGAGGAAGCTTTCCACCTGTTTGCGCAGAAGGTCGGCCTTCTGGTTCAGGTCGGCGGCCACATGCTTGACCTCGGACGCGGATGTTCCCGTTTCCTCGGCGGCGGCCGTAACCTGAATGATGTTGGAGGTGACTTCCTGTGTGCCGACGGCTGCCTGCTCGACATTGCGCGCGATTTCACCCGTCGCCGCCCCCTGCTGTTCGACCGCGGCGGCAATCGCCGCGGCGATTTCATCCATCGACTTGATGGTAGCGGTGATGGACCGGATCGCGGTCACCGCCTCCAACGTTTCGGCTTGGATCGCGCCGACCTGCTGTTCGATATCGCCGGTCGCCTTGGCGGTCTGGTTGGCCAGGTTCTTGACCTCCGACGCGACGACGGCAAAGCCCTTGCCCGCGTCACCGGCGCGGGCGGCTTCGATGGTCGCGTTGAGGGCCAGCAGGTTAGTCTGCTCGGCGATGTCGGCGATCAGGCTAATGACGTCGCCGATCTTCTGCGCCGCATCGGCCAGGCCCTGAACCTGCTGGTCGGTCTGCGCGGCCTGGTTCACGGCACGACCGGCGATTTCGGCCGACTGGCTGACCTGCCGGCCGATTTCCTGGATCGAACTGGACAACTCTTCGGTCGCCGTCGCGACGGTCTGCACGTTGCCCGATGCCTGTTCCGCGGCCCCCGCAACCGTTGCGGCGCGGGTATTGGTGTTGCCGGCGATCTCCGACATGGTGGCCGCCGTTGCCTCCATTTCCGTCGCCGAGGCCCCAAGGGCGCGCAACAATTCGGTCACGTCGGCATCGAAACTGCCGGTCAGATCAAGCAGACGGCGGGACCGCTCCTCGCGCCGCGCCGCCTCCTCCTGCTCGCGGGCCGCCAATTCATCGGCCTTGATCATGTTCTCCTTGAAGACCAGAACCGCCTGGGCCATATCGCCGACCTCGTCCTTCTGGTCAGCACCGGGAATGTCGGTGCCCTTATCTCCCTTGGCGAGCGCCGTCATGGCCCGCGTGATGGCGCCGATCGGACGGGAAATGCCCGTGCCGATCAACCATGCGGCCGCGATCCCCAGAACCAGGGCAACGGCGGCGGCGCTGACCATGGTGACAAGGCCCTTGCGCATGGCGTCACTGGTGTCCGTTCCCAACAGGTCCTGGTCCGTCTTGAAGCCCAGCTTCAGTTCGTCCATCTGGGCGGACACGTCCGGGCCGATGGTATCCAACTGCGTTTCGATCGCCGCGTTGCGGGCGTTCACATGCTCATAGACCTCCTGCAGGGCGGCGATGAATGCCTCGTGCTTGGCCGCCAACTCCTCGGACATCTTGAGCCAGTCTTCTTCCAGAAAGTCGGCGACCATGACGGATTGGTTTGCCTTCATGGCGGCTGATTCCTTGACTGCGTTGTCGAAAGATTCCTGATCGTTGGAAACAAGGAACGTGGCCGTGTTGAGAAGCATCAGTAAAAGGTCGCGCTGCACCGTCGACGCGTTATAGGCGCCCGTAACGTCGATCGCGTCCTGGGTCTTTTTCTTGATGCCCGCGATCAGGGCCCGCATTTCCCGGCTAAGCACGTCGATCCTGTTCTGCACCAGATCGTCAATGCGTGCCTGACGGGCCGCCACTTCATCGAACGCGGAGATATAGTTGGAAAGATTGCGCCCGACCTCTTGGGCCAGGGCATTTTCCTGTGGTTCCTTGATCATCTTGGTCAGCTGGTCATTCAATTGGATGGTCAGCTGCGCCCGGTCCTTTACGGTTTCCAGGGTCTCTTCCGTCGCGCTTTTCAGGAATTTACGGATTTCCAACTGGGTTTCCAGAAGGCTGGTCTGAACCCGGGCCGCCTGGTTGGTCTCGGTGGCGATGCCTCGGTAACGCGCGAAATTGGTGTCGCCGTTTTTCAGGTTAATCCCGCCGGTCAAGCCGGTGACCACAAGAAGCGCCAGGACCACACCGAAGCCGAGCGAAACTTTCGTCAGGATTCTGACGTTGTTTAGAAACCTCATTATTCACTATCCCCTTTACCGCAACCAAAGCCCCCTTCCCGCCAAAAGCACGATTTGATCTTATTGTTAGGCGGGTTTGATGATTGCGCGCAGCAACACTAAAGTCACTGACGAATAAGGTCTTATTTATATAATTTTGAATTTATTATTTTTTTACAGCAAGTTAAGCGGCGTTTTCAGATACGAAACGCCGTTACTTTCCGCCGGCGGCAGGGTGCCGCCGCGCATGTTGACCTGCACGGACGGAATGATCAGGGCCGGCATGCTGAGCTTGGCGTCGCGGCCGTTGCGCATGGCGGCGAAGGCCTCGGCGTCGGCGCAGTCCTTCAGGTGCACGTTAGCCGCCTTCTGTTCGGCGACGGTCGTATGCATGATCACGTCGCGCCCACCCGGCATGTAGTCGTGGCACAGGAACAGACGCGTATCGTCGGGCAAGGCCAGGATCTTCTGGATCGAGGCATAAAGCTGGCGCGCGTCGCCACCGGGAAAATCGCAGCGCGCCGTGCCGTAATCGGGCGCGAACAGGGTATCGCCAACAAAGGCCGCATCGCCGATCACGTAGGTGACGCAGGCCGGCGTATGCCCCGGTGTGTGCATCACCCGCGCCGTCAGATTGCCGATCTTGAATTCCTCGCCGTCGGCGAACAGGTGGTCGAACTGCGAGCCGTCCGTGGCGAAGGCGTCCTCGGCGTTGAAGATCTTCTTGAAGGCCGCCTGCACCAGACCAACCTTGCCGCCGATGCCCAGGCGCCCGCCCAGGCTGTCCTTCACGAAGGGGGCTGCGGTCAGGTGATCGGCATGGACATGAGTTTCCAGCACCCATTCCACGGTCAGATCGTCCTGGCCGATCTGGTTGACGACGGCTTCCGCACTTTCCCGATAGGTTCGCCCTGCCGCCGCGTCGTAATCCAGCACCGGGTCGATCACCGCGATGGCCCCCGTTTCCGGGCAGATGACGATATGGGTGATGGTGAAGGTGCGGTCGTCGAAGAACGAAATAACCTTGGGATTGAGCGCCATGGACCCTGGAATTCCTACCCGGTGATTTTCCAATCTTCCGGTGTATTTACCAGCTTTCTTGGGTGGGAGGAAACCCCGGACGGCTAGGCCGTCCAGATCTCGTGCAGGGTCACCTGGGGCAGCAAGGTCTCGGGCAGTGCCTCGATCCCCAAGCCCGGCGCACCCCCCAAAACGATCCGCCCGTCCGTCATTGTCATGCCGGGAATGTCGGAACGCAGGGGGTTCGGATTGGCATCGACCTCAAGCAACCCCGGGCCGCCGACGGCGGCCAGCAGGTTGGCCGAGGCCAACAACCCGATGCCCCCGCCCAGGTAATGGGGACAATACGTGCGCCCGCCCGCCAGAATGGCTTGGGCCACGGGCAAGCAGCCGGTGACGCCGCCCCATTTCGCCATGTCGGGCTGAATAAAGGCAAGCGACCCGGCCGCGACGGCGGCGTCGAAATCCTCCGCACCCGTGAAGTTCTCCCCGGCGGCGAGCGGAACGCCACCCTCCGCCGCCAGCCGCGCCCAGTCGTCCGCCGGCGCGTCGGCGCGCAAGGGCTCTTCCAGCCAGTCCAGCCCCAGGTCCCGCGCCCCCTGGGCGAATTCCAGGGCCGCCTCCAGGTCCCAGGCCTGGTTGGCGTCGGAAAACAGACGTTCACCCGGCTTTATCATTGCCTTCAGGGCCTTGATGCCGGCGATGTCTTGCGCCGTGTCGAAGCCGACCTTGACCTTGAAATTGCGGAACCCGGCGGCGCGGAATTCGGGCACCACGTCCGCCGCGATGCCGATATGGATGCCGCTGGCATAGGCCGGCACGCTATCCACCGCATCCTCGGCAATGAAGTGGCGCAGGGGCCGGCCGGCAGCACGTGCCGCCAAGTCCCACAACGCGATATCAAGACCGGCGATGGCTTGGGAATAAGGGCCCGGCTCACCGGTCTGCAGCACCCGCACGCGGGTTTTCTCCCACATCAGGGCATAGGCCTCGGCGGGCGAGGCCAGGTCGCGCCCGGCCAGGAGCGGCGCCAGTTCATCCACGGCCATGCGCACCCGGTGTTCGGCGCCGCAGCTGGGAAAGTTGCACCAGATTTCCCCGAATCCGAAGGAACCGTCGGCCCCTTCGACCCGCAGGAACACGGCCGGGCGGTCGCGCATGATACCGAACGAGGTTTCCACGGGGCGCTGGATGGCGACACGCAGGGCCCAGACATCGATGCGGCGAAGACGCAACGCGCCGGTGGGAAAAGGCCGCGCCGCCGATGGCGTGGGAAAACCGTTCAGTGCCATGAAATTTCCTTCAGTGATAGACATCCATAAGTCCATACGACTATATTATC
>DNMS01000333.1:408-3442 GCA_003488105.1 Rhodospirillaceae bacterium | reverse complement strand
CGCCACACCATGCCGCTCTACGCCCAGGTCGCCAACACCCTGCGCGGCGAGATCGAGGCCGGAATCTGGTCCCTGGGCCAGCAGCTTCCCGCCATCGACGACCTTGCCACCCGCTTCAACGTGGCCCGCGCGACCATGCGCCAGGCCATCGGGATTTTGGAATCCGAGGGCCTGATCAAGCGCCGCCACGGGCTCGGCACCTTTGTCGAGTGCGAACCGCGGGAGCAGCGCTGGCTGCCCCTGGCATCCGACTGGAACTCCTTCGTGCGCATGGTCGAACCCCTGCAGCCGAAACTGATCCTGGTCGAAAGCGCCGAGCGCCAACCACGTATTCTGGACGGCGAAGGTAAGCCGGCAACCGCCTATCAGCACATCAAGCGCGTGCATTACCGGGACGACGAGCCGTTCTGCCTGATCGACATCTACCTGGCCGCCGACATCTACCTGCGCGCCCCCGACCAGTTCCGCACCAACATCGTGGTCCCCATGTTGGCCGCCATGCCCGACATCGCCATCGGCAAGGTGCATCAGACCCTGACCGTCGACGGCGCCGGCCAGGACGCGGCCGAACGCCTGGGCCTTCCCTTGGGCGCCCCCGTCGCCAATGTGCGCCGGACGATCGGCGACCGTACCGGCACCTGTATATACGTCGCCGAGATCACATATCGCGGCGACGTGGTCAGCCTTGAAATCGACTTGTCCCCGGCCTCGGTCGGGGCTATGGGATAGACGCCCGGCGCGGGCAAATCGGCCGGCGGGTTCAACGCCCCGGCGACCCCGGCCGACGACGACACGACAAGAACAACAAGAGCAAAAACCAAACTTCGATTACCAACCCCACCAGGAGGAAACAACGATGAAGACCACCCGACGCTCTCTCGTATTGACGGGGGCAGCCTTGGCGCTTGCCGCAGGTATCGGCATGACCACCCAATCCGCGCCGGCCCAGGCCGAATACCCGGAAAAGCCCATCAGCTACATCATTCCCTTCGGCCCCGGCGGCGAATCCGACATCACCGCCCGCATGCAGCAACCCTTCTTCAAGGACAAGTTCAACCAGGACCTGGTCATTTCCTACAAGCCGGGTGCCGGCGGCGCCGTCGGCTGGTCCGGCCTGAATTCCCTGAAGGGCGACGGCTACACCATGATGGGCGTCAACCTGCCGCACATCGTCCTGCAGCCGCAGCAGAAAGACGTCGGCTACAAGACCGACGAAATCACCATGCTGTACTGGTTCCATTACACGCCGGACGCGATCGTGGTCACCGACGACAGCCCCTTCAAGACGCTTCAGGATCTGATCAAGTTCGCCAAGGAAAACCCGAGCAAGCTGATCTTCTCCGGCTCGGGCAAGGGCACCGCGCCGCATCTGGCACAGGTCCGTTTCGACAAACTGGCCGGTGTGAAATCCACCTATGTCCCGTTCAAGGGCACGGGGGCCAGCGTCGCCGCCCTGATGGGCAAGCAGGTGACCGCCGCCATGGCCTTCACCACCGTGGCCGCCAACTATGAAAAGACGCGCCTTCTGGCCGTCGCCATGGAAAAGCGCCATCCCCGCTTTCCTGACGTGCCGACCTTCAAGGAACTGGGCATCGACATCGTGTCCGGCGCCTATCGCGGCATCGCCGTTCCGAAATCGACCCCCGAACCGATCCGCCAGAAGCTGACGGCCATGATCAAGGCGGTCAACGAAGACCCGGCCTTCCTCAAGAAGATGGAAGAAGGCGGCTTCGCCCCCGTCGATTACGCCTACGGAAAATCGGCGAACGACTTCCTGTCCTCCTTCGCCAAGGATGTGACCGACGCCGCCAAAGAAGCGGGCATGCTGAAGTAAGCAACCAAAACCGTCACGGGCCGATCGATCAGGTCGGCCCGTGACTGCTTGCCTTCCCGGGGTCGTTTCATCGGCCCAATACAATTTCCACGGAGACGTTTCATGGCAGGGTTTGAGCATCTGCTCACCGCGCTGACGCCACTCAATCTGGCTTTCGCCCTGTTCGGCGTCGTCGCCGGCACGGTGATCGGCGCTATTCCAGGCCTGACCGCGACCATGTCGGTGGCGGTGCTGGTGCCCCTCACCTTCGCCATGCCGACCTCGTCGGCTTTGATCCTCATGGGCGCGATCTACACTGGTGCCATCTACGGTGGCGCCTATTCGGCGATCCTGCTCAACACGCCGGGTACGCCGTCCGCCATCGCGACCACTTTCGACGGTTATCCGCTCGCCAAAAAAGGCGACGGCGACTACGCCATCACCATCGCCTGCCTGGCCAGCGTCATCGGCGGCCTGATCGGGGCCGTGGCCTTGATGACTCTTGCTCCGCCACTGTCCGAGGTGGCGCTCGCCTTCGGCCCCGTTGAATACTTCTGGCTCGCCATCTTCGGTCTTTCGCTGATCGCCGCCTTGTCCGAAGGCAGCCTGATCAAAGGTGTCGCCGGCGGCGCGCTCGGCCTGCTTTTGTCCTGCATCGGGGTCGCCGAGGTTGCCGGCGACGTACGCCTGACCTTCGGCTCGCAGACCATGCTCAGCGGCATCCAGATCGTCGCCGCCCTGATCGGCCTGTTCTGCATTCCCGTGCTGATCGATCTGGTCGCACAGCCGGGCCATCACCTGAAGGTCGACAGCGGCTCACGCGGGTTCCGCCTGGGCGAAGCCGTGCGCTACCTTTGGGGTGACAAGATCAACGCCGTCCGTTCCGCCGTGATCGGCACCGTGGTCGGCATCCTGCCGGGTGCCGGCGGCTCCATCGCCAGTCTGGTGTCCTATTCCGAGGCCCAGCGCACGGCGAAGCCGGGTCAGACCTACGGCAAGGGCGAGCCGGGCGGCATCATCGCCTCTGAATCCGCCAACAACGCCACCGTCGGCGGCGGCTTCATCCCGACCTTGGTGCTGGGCATTCCCGGCACGCCGCCGGACGCGGTGATCCTGGGCGCTCTCCTGGTTCAGGGTGTGCGCACCGGGCCCAGCCTGTTCGCCAACCAGGGAGAGATCGTCTACACCTTCATCTGGGGCCTGATCCTGGCGACCATCCTG
>DNMS01000333.1:0-282 GCA_003488105.1 Rhodospirillaceae bacterium | reverse complement strand
TGGCGACCATCCTGATGCTGCCCACGGGGCTGTTCATCGGGCGTTACGCCTATCGCACCATCATCACCCTGCCCAAGGCCCTGCTGGTGCCGGCCATCGCCTTCATGACGATCATCGGCAGCTACGCCATCCGCAACAACATCAGCGACGTCATCATCATGATCGTGCTGGGTGGGTTCGGCTGGATCATCGGACGGTTCGGCTTCACGGCATCGCCCATCGTGCTTGGCCTGATCCTGGGGCCGATTGCGGAATCAGGCTTCGTGCAGGCCTGGACCATCG
>DNMS01000020.1:10903-11026 GCA_003488105.1 Rhodospirillaceae bacterium | reverse complement strand
TGGCCTATGTGGAAATGCTGGGCCGCGACCGCAGCCGCCTTGCCGACGGCCGCAGGCGCCTGAATGAATGCCCGCTCGGCGTGGCGGCGCTGGCCGGTACTTCGTTCCCCATCGACCGCCACA
>DNMS01000020.1:2471-10598 GCA_003488105.1 Rhodospirillaceae bacterium | reverse complement strand
TGCCGCAGAAGCGCAACCCGGACGCGGCCGAACTGGTGCGGGCCAAGGTCGGGCGCATCGCGGGGGCGTTCCAGGGCCTGGTCATCGTCATGAAGGGCCTGCCGCTGACCTACGGCAAGGACATGCAGGAAGACAAGGAAGCCGTGTTCGACGCCGCCGACAACGTGGCCTTGGCCGTGGCCGCTGCGGCGGGCATGGTGCGCGACGTGAAGTTCAACAAGGACCGCATGGCGGCCGACGCATCGCGCGGATTTGCCACGGCGACCGACCTGGCCGACTGGCTGGTGCGGGTGTTGGGAATGCCGTTCCGCAATGCCCACCATGTGACCGGATCGCTGGTCGCCATGGCCGAAGCCAAGGGCTGCGAGCTTGAAGGGTTGAGCATCGCCGACATGCGCGAAGTGGACCCGGCCATTACCGAGGACGTATATTCGGTGCTCGGCGTCGAGAACTCCGTGACCAGCCGGACCAGTTACGGCGGCACGGCGCCGGACAACGTGCGCGCCCAGGCCAAGGATGCGCGCGCGCGGTTCCTGGGCTAGGGTCCGGAACGCGGATGGATATTCGGGAAGATCGGACGCGATGACACGCAGACAGTTCCTTTCGACGTTTTTCGCCGGCCTGACGGTCGCCGGGCTGTCGGCATGCGGTCGCAAGAACCAGCCGAAGCATCCGCCGGGTTCGGAATTTCCCCAGGAATATCCCTATTTTCCACCGGAAAAACGAGGCGTACCGTCGGTCAAGCCGGCCGAGGACAACGCCGAGCCCATGGACAGGTCCCAGTTCCTCAAGCTGGACACGATCCCGGACCGCACCAGATAACCCGGCCGTGCCCGTCCCATCAGGCCTGCCGCTGAACAAAGACCGGAAACCGACCCTTGGACCATTTCACCTATAAAGACGGGCTGTTGTCAGCCGAGGATGTGAGCCTTGCTGATCTGGCGGACCAGGTGGGCACGCCGTTCTATTGCTATTCGCGGGCGACGCTGGAGCGCCACTTCCAAGTGTTCGACGACGCCCTCGCGGGCCTCGACCACACCATCTGTTACGCGGTCAAGGCCAACGGCAACGTCGCCGTCATCAAGACCCTGGCGCAGTTAGGCGCGGGCGCCGACGTGGTGTCCGGCGGTGAGCTGATGCGCGCGCTCAAGGCCGGCGTTCCGGCATCGAAGATCGTGTTTTCCGGGGTCGGCAAGACCCAGGCCGAAATGGCCCAGGCGCTGGACGCGGGGCTTTACCAGATGAACGTGGAGTCCGAACCGGAACTGGTGGCCCTGTCCGAGGTCGCGGCGGCCAAGGGTAAAACCGCCCATGTGGCGATCCGCATCAACCCGGACGTCGACGCCAAGACCCACGCCAAGATCACCACGGGCCGGGCGGAAAACAAGTTCGGCATCGACTGGGACCGCGCGCCCCAGGTCTACGCCAAGGCGCGCGACCTGCCGGGCATCGACGCGGGCGGCATCGCCGTCCACATCGGCTCGCAACTGCTCGACCTGGCCCCCTATCGCAAGGCGTATGAGCGGGTGCGCGACGTGGCGCTGGATTTGCGCGCCCAGGGTCACGACATCCGCCGGCTCGATCTGGGCGGCGGGCTCGGCATCCCCTACAACGACGAACAGGCCCCGCCGCCGGCTGACTACGGCGCCATGGTCAAGGACGTCGTCGGGCCGCTCGGCTGTCATGTCACGTTCGAGCCGGGCCGCCTGATCGCGGGCAACGCGGGCGTGCTGGTGACCCGCGTGCTTTACGCCAAGGACGGTTCGACCCGCCGCTTCGTCATCGTCGACGCGGCCATGAACGACCTGATCCGCCCGGCCCTCTATGACGCTTATCACGCCATCGTGCCGGTGGCCGAACCGGCGCCGGGCAGTGCATTGCATCCGGTCGATGTCGTTGGACCTATCTGCGAAACCGGTGATACATTTGCGGTGCAACGCCATCTTCCCGCCGTAAAGCCGGGGGATCTTCTGGCGATCAGGTCCGCGGGTGCGTATGGGGCGGTCATGGCCTCGACCTACAACGGCCGGCCCCTGGTGCCCGAGGTTCTGGTATCGGGCGGCGACCATGCCGTGGTCCGCCGCCGTGTCGAGGCTGAGGAATTCATGGCCTTCGACGCGCTGCCGCCCTGGTTGGCGGACTGATTGCCGGGGTTCCGGCGTCTCGGTCCTTAAGACCTTCGGTGGAAAACGGGTTGCGGGGTGCCTTGGGCGGCCCCACCTGTTTCAGGTGAACCTGCCCGACGTTGGGTGAAAGGAACCCGCCGCATGCTGGATGTTCCGCCGCCGGCAACCGGCCGGACGGACACCGGATTGGGACTGCGCTACCGCCTGCTGCTGCCGTTGGCGCGGGCCGTGGTTTTCTTTGAAAAAATCTGGCCGCTGGCCTGGCCCGTGCTGACCGTCATCGCCCTGTTCGTGGGCCTGGCGCTGCTCGACATCCTTCCCCTGCTGCCGCCCTGGCTGCACGGTATCGTGCTGGTGGCCTTCGCCGGTGTGCTGGCGCTGGCTCTGCGCCGGGCGTGGGAAAACCGGCCCATGGTCAGCCGCGCCGCCGCCCGTCACCGGCTGGAGGACGACAGCGGCTTCGACCATCGCCCCCTCGCGACCTTGGATGACCGGCTGCTCGCCGGCATGGACGACCGCCTGGCGCGTCGCCTGTGGCAGCGTCACCGTGACCGCATGGCCGGACGCATCGCCGGCATGCGCCTGGGCGCCCCCGCGCCGGATGTAGCCGGCCACGACCCCCGGGCATTCCGCGCCCCCCTGCTGGTGCTTTTGGTGCTCGGCATCGTCGTCGGCGGTCACGATGCGGGCGGGCGTTTTCTGCGCGCAATGACCCCCTTGGGGGCGGCGGCCATGGGCCAACAGCTCAGCCTGTCCGTGTGGATCACGCCACCAGCCTATACCCGCCAGGCCCCCGTCTATCTGGAATTGAACGGCGGCGGTAAGGTGCCGCCACCCGGCGACAGGCCGGTCGCCGCCGCCATCTCCGTGCCTCAGGGCTCGACCCTGCTGGCTCAGGCCAGCGGCGTTGGGCACACCCCCGACCTGGCTTTGGGCGGCGTCGAAACCCCCTTCACCCCGATCGGCAGCGGTCACGAGGCCGGCAGCTTTCGTCTGGAAACCCTACTCGACACGCCGGGTGTCCAGGACATCAACATCACCGTCGCCGGACGCGGACTTGCGGCCTGGCCCCTGATCGTGGTTGCCGATACCCCACCGACGGCGGAATTCATCGCCAAGCCGTCACAGGCCGGCCGGGCGTCATTCAAGACAGAGTTCGAAGCCAAGGACGATTACGGTCTGGCCTCCGTGGAATTGACCATCCGCCATCCCAACGGCCGGCCCGTTCCCGGCGGCGAGGAGATCGTGCGCCTCGCCCTGCCGCTGGCCGAGCCGGGCACCGTGCTGACCCAGGGCGTCGGCGTCCATGACCTGAGCGCCCATCCCTGGGCGGGGATCGAGGTTGTCGGTCGCATCGAGGCCACGGACGGCCGCGGTCAGGTCGGCGCCAGTGAGGACCTGAAATTCCTGTTGCCGCAGCGCACCTTCAATCACCCGGTCGCGCGCGCTCTCGTCGAACAGCGGCGCAAGCTGTCGGACGTTTCCCCCGATGTAATCATCGAGGTGGTCGAGGTTCTGGAAGACCTGCTCCACAAGCCCGATCATTTCTTCAATGACACAGTGGTTTTCCTCGCCATCAACGTGTCCGGGGCGCGCCTGCTGCACAGCGGCGACAAGGACACCGAGATCGCCAGCGTTCAGAAGCTTCTGTGGGACACGGCGCTGCGCATCGAGGACGGCGATTTCGCCGTCGCTGAACGCGAGCTCCTGGACCTTCAGGACAAGGTCATGAAGGCCATACGGGACGGTGCGGATTCCCAGGAAGTCCAACAGCTGATGGAGCAGTTGCGCCAAGCATTGGATGAATACCTCAAGGCGCTGACCGAACAGCTGACGCGTCAGGACCTCAAGGATCTGCCGGCCTTCGATCCCAACATGCAGTCGCTGCAAAGCCGCGACCTTCAGGACATGCTCGACCGGGCCCGTGAACTGGCCAAGAACGGCGCCATGGACGCGGCCCGCCAAATGCTGGCGCAATTACAGAAGGCGCTCGACCAGATCCGTCGCGGCATGGCCATGGCGCCCCAGGAACAGCAGCAGATGTCCGAGGCCAAACGCCTGATGGACGGGCTCCGCGAACTGACTGAACGCCAGCGCGGCCTGCTTGACGAAACCTTTCAGCGTGCCCAGCAGGACCGCCTTTCGCCGCGCGGCCGCCAGGGCCCGGAAGGCGCCATGCCGCTGCCGCGGGAGGGAGAGCAAGGCCAGGGCGAAAGGCGCCCCGGCCAAGGCCCGCAACAGGGCCAGGGGCAGCAACCGGGCGACGGGCAGGGGGAGCGGCAACAGGCCCGCCCCGGCGGCACGCCCCGGCCGGGCATGGGCGGCGATCCTAATTTACAGGGCCGTGCCCAGCAGGAAGCCCTGCGCCGGGGGCTCGGCGAACTGATGCTGCAGATGGACGAAATGCTGGGCAATATCCCCGGTGAACTGGGCCATGCGGAGCGCGCCATGCGCGAGGCGTCGCGGGCTCTCGGCAAGGGGCAGGCGGGCAATGCCGTGCCCAACCAGACGGAAGCCCTGGAGCACCTGCAGAAATCCCAGGACCAGATGGCGCAGAAGATGGCGCAACAGTTCGGCCCGCAGCTCGGTCTGCGCCCTGGGCAGCAGGGGCAACGCGGGCCCGGTCGCGGCCAGGACCCGTTCGGCCGTGGGTCAGGGGGGGCCTTCGGCGGCTCGGTCGACGGCGATGTCGAGGTGCCGTCACGCATGGAAATGCGCCGGGCCCGGGAAATCCTCGACGAACTGCGCAAGCGTTCTGGCGAACGGCAACGCCCGCCGTTGGAACGCGACTACATCGACCGTCTGCTCAAGCAGTTCTGATTTCCGGGATAAACGGGGCCGACCGGCACTTAATGCTTGGCCGGTGCCGCCGCGTCCTTGGGATCGATGAAGGTGACCGTGATGCGCCGGCGCAGCGGCGACGGCTCACGGACCCGAATCTTGAAGGACATCTTGTCGCCCTTCGCCAGTTCGCTCTTCAGGGGCGCCACGTCGGTGTGCTGGATCGGCTCGCCTTCGGAATCGAACAGGATCGCGCGGACCATGGGAACGGGGCGGGGGCCGTCGGCGACGTTTTCGATCTGGCCGCGGATGACCAAAACTTCCAAACCCTGGTCTGTTTCCTGGGCATGTTCGACGCGCTGAATTTGCAGACCGTCGCCGACCTGGTGGAAGCCGATCATCTTGAACACGTCGTTCAACTGCGGAACCTTGGCGACCAGTTCGTCCTTGAAGAAGAAGGTGCCGGCGACCAGTCCGCCGATCAGCAGCACGAAGAACAGGGCGATGACCTTGCCCAGGATGCTTTTCTGCGGGAGATCGTCGTCCGGGTCCTGTTCATCGGCCGAGAACACGTCGGGAATGTAGTCCGGGTCATCCATCTGGTCCGGGGACTCGATGGACTCCAAGTCGTCTTCCTCGTCGTCGTTGTTGATCAGGGATTCGAACGGCTCAATGTCGTCGTCGTCCTCGAACATGTCGTCGATGTCATTGGGCAGCACGCCCATGTCGTTGTCGTCGTCGGCGATCATGGTGTCGGGCTCGATAATGGGATCGGGCTCGTCCGCCGGTTCCGGCGCCGGCGGCGCCGGCATGGGGGCCGGTTCCGGTGCCGGAGCAGCTTGTGGCACGGGCGGCGGCGCATAGGCCTGCGGCGGTTGGGGTGCGGGTGACGCACCGTAGCCGGGTTGCGCGTACATCTGTTGCTGGGGCGGATAGCCGACGGGCGCCGCGGCGTGACGGGGCGTGGGCGCCGGATCGGGCAGCGCATCGCGCGGGTCGGCGAACCACACATGGCTGCAGTTCGAGCAACTCACGTTTCGCCCCGGCCCAAGCTGCGCGGGTTGCAGCATGTAGCGCGTGCGACAATTTGGACAGGTAACCAGCATATTTACCCCGATTCCACCCACGGACTTTATATGCGTCGGCAAATAGGAAAGCAAGCCGAGCAAACCCAAGGGCTTCGGTCCCCTCCCTGGACGCCGACGCGGCCCCATGGCATTGTTCCCTATAGGGAATAGCTGGTCATTGATGAATTTTTCCCTAAAGTCCCCGAGAGCCCGATCAAGGTGCCCCCAAAGGTGAGAGACAGCGATCCCGAAAGCATCGTCCGCTTCGAAAACGTCGGACTGCGCTATGGACTGGGACCCGAGGTGCTGCAGGACATCACCTTTTCCCTGGGGCCGTCGTCCTTTCGCTTTCTTCTGGGCGAAAGCGGCGCTGGTAAATCCTCCCTGCTGAAGCTTCTCTACATGGCCCTGCGCCCGACGCGGGGGCAGATATCATTGTTCGGGCGCAACGTCGCCAGCATGTCGCGGAACGAGCTGCCGCGTCTGCGGCGCCGGGTCGGCGTGGTGTTCCAGGAATTCCGCCTGCTCGACCATTTGTCGGCCTTCGACAACGTGGCCTTGCCCATGCGCGTGGCCGGGGCCCGGGAAAGCGATGTCCGCCGGCATGTCGAGGAATTGCTGTCCTGGGTCGGGCTGAAGGACCATCTGAATTCGCGTCCGCCGACCCTGTCCGGTGGCCAGCAGCAGCGTGTCGCCATCGCGCGGGCCGTCATTACCCGGCCCAAGCTTCTGCTGGCGGACGAGCCGACGGGCAATGTCGACGACAAGATGGGCCTGCGCCTGATGCATCTGTTCGAGGAATTGAACAAGCTGGGCACCACGGTGATCGTGGCGACCCACAACCTGGGTATCGTGCGCCAGATGGCGCATCCCGTCATGCGCCTGGAAAACGGGCGCCTGAATATGGACGAGGCGGAAATCATTTCCGACCTGGGCCTGGACGAACCAGGCATCGGCGCCGGCGCCGCTCCCGCCGGTCCCGGCTTCTCCCGCATTCATTGACGTTGACCGTGATGCTCCGCCGCCGCTCCGACCTGCCGATGAACGAGGACACCCTGGGCCGTTTCCTGCCCTGGTTGATTGCCTTCATGGTCTTTCTGTCGGCCTTGGCGCTGGCCGGGATGCTGACCCTTAACGACGCGGTCAAGCGTTGGGACACGGGGCTCAACGCCACCGTCTCGGTTCAGGTGCCGCCGGGGGCGAACGCGCGCGAAGACGAACAGCGTCTGGGCCAGGTACTTGCCGTGCTGGCCGCCAAGCCGGGGGTCGAACGCTATGAGACGCTGTCCAAGGACCGCTTGCTCGACCTGCTGAAACCCTGGATCGGCGAGGCCGGACAGGCCCAGGACCTGCCGATCCCCATGCTGATCGACGTTACCGTGGACCGCGGCGCGGCGCTCGACGCGCAAAGCCTGGCCAAGGAGCTACAGGCCCGCGTGCCGGGGGTTTCCGTCGACGATCATCGGGTGTGGCTCAGCCAGCTCGTGCGCTTGGTCACGGTGATCCAGGCCCTGGCCTGGGCCGTGTTGGGCCTGATCGGTCTGGCGACCATCGGCACCGTGGTATTCACCACACGCACGGGCTTGGCCATCCACAGGGAAGCCATCGAAGTTCTGCACCTGATCGGCGCCCAGGATGCCTATATCGCGCGCCAGTTCGCGTCCCGCGCTCTCGGTCTGGGGCTCAAGGGCGGGTTTCTCGGCCTCGTCCTCGCCGTGCCGACCCTGGCCGGGATCGGCTACCTTGCAATGGAAACGGGGGCGACCATGGTGCCCAAGCCTGACCTGGGGTTCTTCAAGGTCCTGGGATTCCTCACCCTCCCCGTCGCCGTGGCGCTGTTGGCCATGATGACTGCGCGCTCGACCGTCATGCGCAACCTGAAGCGGATGTCCTGATGAGCCGGCGTCCACGCCGCAGCACCCCGGTGGGGATGGGCCGGCTGTTGGCCATGGCGGTCATCGTCGCCGTCATCTGGGGCGTCGGTTTGTTCCAATTCGCCGACACCATTCCGTCGAAGGTCGAGGACCCGGGGACCCACACGGACGCCATCGTCGTCCTGACCGGCGGCAGCGGGCGGCTGGATGAGGGTTTGGACCTACTGGCCCGCGACCTGGCCGGGCAGTTGTTCGTGTCGGGGGTCTATCATGGCCTCC
>DNMS01000020.1:0-2417 GCA_003488105.1 Rhodospirillaceae bacterium | reverse complement strand
CCTATCATGGCCTCGACGTGGAACGCCTGGTGCAGATTTCCAAGCGCGAACCCGAGGGTCTGGAACCCCGCATCGGCATCGGCAACGCCGTCAATACGGTGGGCAACGCGGCGGAAACGCGGGCCTGGATGGCCAAACGTGGGTTTACGTCGCTGCGCCTGGTGACCGGGGCCTATCACATGCCGCGCTCGCTCGCCGAATTCCATTTCTTCATGCCGGGGGCGACGGTCATTCCCAATCCGGTATTTCCCGAACATGTGAAGCAGAAGTACTGGTGGGCTTGGCCCGGCACGGCCAGCCTGATCGTCTCGGAATACAACAAGTGGCTGTTCGCCCGTGCCCGGCATTGGATTTCCAGCATCTTCGCGGCGCCCCGCACGATTCTGAAATGAGGGGGCCGGCCATGATCCTGGTCCGCTCGATCCTGTTCGGGGGGCTGTTCTTTCCGTGGAGCACGCTGTGTTCCATCTTCGTGCCGATTTCACTGATCTTTCCGCGCAAGTTCATGCAGACCATCGTCAAGGTCTGGGGCATCGGCGTGCGTTTTCTGCTGAAATGGGTGGTCGGGCTGAAGTGGCGGGCCGAGGGCCTGGGCAACGTTCCGCCGGGGCCCTGCGTGATCGCGTCCAAGCATCAAAGTGCGTGGGACACCATGGTGTTCCATGTCCTTCTGCCCGACCCGGTCTATGTCGTGAAGAAGGAACTGACGCGCATCCCGTTCTGGGGTTGGGGCTTCTACAAGGCGGGCTGCGTCGTGGTCGACCGCAAGGCGGGGGCCAAGGCGCTGAAGCATCTGGTCATCGGCGTGCAGGAAGCCCTGGCCCGCGGCAGTCAGGTCGTGATCTTCCCCGAGGGTACGCGCACCGCCCCCGACCAGAAGGTCGATTACCACCCGGGTATCGCCGCCATCTACCGCGACGCCAACGTGCCCGTGGTGCCCGTGGCGCTTGATTCCGGCCTGTTCTGGGGCCGCATGGCGGCGCTCAAATATCCCGGTGAGATCACCATCCGGTTCATGGAACCGATCCAGCCGGGCGGCGACCGCCGCGAATTCCTGGGCTTGCTGCAAGGCCGGGTCGAAGGCGAAAGCGCCAAACTGATGGCGGAAAAGCGCGCGCGTTATCCCTGGCTGCCCGCCCCCCGGCCCGCTGTGGAAAACGGGTAAAACTTCTCAATCGCCCGCTCAACACCGTGTTCCGGCGGCCCTTCCTGTGGGCCGTTCTGGGGGCTTTTTGCTGCTTCCTGTGGGAAACATAAAGAGAACAAAAAATTGACCCCCTGGGGGTAACCGCCTACACTTGTTGAAACTTTCCATCATCAAAGGATTACGGGCCCGTGTCTCAACCGCCTGCCACGCCGAGCGCGCCAATCGCCGCGATTTCCCAGCAGATCTGGGACATGAAGTACCGGTTGAAATCACCGGACGGCAGGCCCGTGGACAAGACCATCGACGACACCTGGAACCGGGTGGCGGGGGCCTTGGCGGCCAAGGAAGCCGATCCCGAGGTTTGGACGCCGCGCTTCAAGGACGCGCTTACCGGGTTCAAGTTCCTGCCCGCCGGGCGCATTATTTCCGGCGCGGGGACGGAGCGCATGGTGACCCTGTTCAACTGCTTCGTCATGGGCGAAATCCCCGACGACATGTCGGGCATCTTCGACAATTTGAAGGAAGCGGCCCTGACCATGCAGCAGGGCGGCGGCATCGGCTATGACTTCTCGACGCTCAGGCCCAAGGGATCCCTGGTCAAACGGGTCGGCGCGGATGCCTCGGGTCCGCTGTCGTTCATGGACGTGTGGGACAGCATGTGCCGCACCATCATGTCCGCCGGTTCGCGCCGGGGCGCCATGATGGCGACCATGCGCTGCGACCATCCGGACATCGAAGATTTCATCGCCGCCAAGCGGGAGCCCGGGCGCCTGCGGATGTTTAATCTGTCGGTCCTGGTGACCGATGATTTCATGCGCGCGGTCAAGGAAGACGCGCCGTGGGAATTGACCTTCGGCGGCACCGCCTATCGCACCCTGCCGGCCCGCGAGCTGTGGGACAAGATCATGCGCGGCACCTTCGCCTATGCGGAACCGGGCGTGATCTTCATCGACCGCATCAACGCGCGCAACAACCTGAATTATTGCGAAACCATCCACGCCACCAACCCCTGCGGCGAACAACCGCTGCCGCCTTACGGCGCCTGTCTGCTGGGCTCGGTCAATCTGGCGCGGCTGGTCGATCGGCCGTTCGAAGACGGGGCCGGGGTGGATGCCGAGGCCCTGGACAAACTGGTGCGCACGGCCGTGCGCATGATGGACAACGTGGTCGATGCGTCGAACTTCCCGTTGGAGGCCCAGCGCCACGAGGCCCAGGCCAAGCGCCGCATCGGGCTCGGGGTTACAGGCTTGGCCGATGCGCTGATCATGTG
>DNMS01000163.1:2409-6063 GCA_003488105.1 Rhodospirillaceae bacterium | reverse complement strand
GACCACGTCGGCGCTCACGTCGTCGAAGTCCGTGGACACGGTGCGCGTTTCCGGGTCGATGGCGCGGACGATGCCATCGCTTTCCGCCAGCCGGTATTCGATCATGCCGGGATAGAGCGCCGCCCAGGCTTCCTCGAACAGAGGCTGCAGGGAGAACTTGGATTTGGCGTCGAACACGATGATCTTGGATTTGGGCTTGGCGGTCTTGAAGTAATGGGCGGCCAGGCTGACCCGTTCGCCGACCGCGGGCGGGCAGCGCAACGGCCCGACGGGGGCGACCAGGGCGAACACACCGCCGTCGGGCATGGCCTCAAGCTGGCGGCGCAGCAGGACCGTCTGTTCCCCCGCTTGCCAGGCATGGGGAATCCGGCCCGCCGTGGCGGCGGAAACGCCCTCGACCTCGTTCCAGAAAAACCCAATGCCGGGCGACAGCACCAGTTTGTCGTAGGGCAGGATCGATCCGTCGGCGAGGCGCAGGTTGCGCGCGTCCGTATCCACGGCTTCGGCCCGGCCGGTGACGATGGTGACGCCGTCCCGGGCCAGGGCACCGTAGCCGACAGTCTGGTCCTCGATGCGGCCGAACCCGCCGATCACCGTGTTGCTGCCGGGACAGCAGACAAAGGACGTGTCCCGCGTGATCAGAGTGACCTCGACCTCGGGTGCCAACTGTTTGATTCTGCGCGCGGCGGCACTGCCGCCGAACCCGCCGCCGACGACCACGACGCGTCCACCCTTGGCCCGTGCAATCCCGGGCAGGGTCAGTGCCGGGGCGGCGGCGATCAGGCCGAGAACGGTGCGCCGGGTCCAGCCGGAAGTCATGGAGGGGTCCTTTCAGAATGCGCCTCGGCTTGACGCCGGGCCCTGCATCATGGCTCTAATCCCGGCCCATGAAAAGCATCACACCCGACGGCGCACGCGCCCTGTCCGTCATTTCCTTCCGCCGTGGCATCCTGCAGACCTTGTTGTGGATGGTCTTGCTTGTGGGCCCGCAGGCGGCGTCGGCGGCGGAGTTGGTGCTGTTTGAAAGCGACACCTGCGAATGGTGCGAACGCTTCCACAAAGAGGTCGGCCCCGCCTATCCGAACACGGCCGAAGCCAAATGCGCGCCGTTGCGCCGCGTCGACATCCACGATCCCAGGCCGGCCGACCTGACCCATATCAAGGGCATCGTCTTCACGCCGACCTTCGTGTTGATCGAGGACGGCCAGGAGGTCAGCCGCCTGGTCGGCTATCCGGGTGAGGATTTTTTCTGGAGCCTGCTTGAGCGCGATCTCAAGAAACTGCACCGGCCTTGCGCGGCCCCATAGGGGGCTTCGTGGCGAGGCGCCGGGTTTCAGGGGGCGAAACTCTGCATTGATATATTATATTTATTGAATATCATTTATCCAAGAGTCCTCGAACAATCGGGGCATGAGCGCCGCCAAGGGCCTCATTTCTGGGAGATTTGAAAGATGTCGAAAAAGCTGTTCATGGGAGTGCTGGGTCTCGTGCTCGGTCTGGGCGCCGCCGGCGCCGCGCGGGCCGAGATGGCGTCGCCCATCATTCTCGCCAATACGTGTTTTTCCTGTCACGGAACGGACGGACAAAGCGCCGGCGCGATGCCCTCGATCAAGGGCAAGCCCGCCGACTACATCGCGACGATGCTGACCGCGTTCCGAAACGGATCGAAGCAGGGAACAGTGATGAACCGTATCGCCAAGGGCTTTTCCCCCGACGAGATCGAGGCCCTGTCCAAATATTTCGCGAACCAACAGTAGGGAGGGTGCCATGACGCGAATCACGCGACGCCGTTTCACCCGCATGCTCGGCGCCGCCGGCGCGGGCGCCGCCGCTAGCTTGGCCGCACCGGCCGTGTTCGCGCGCGCGCGCGCCAAGGTCGTCGTCGTCGGTGGCGGCTTCGGCGGCGCGACCGCCGCCAAATACCTGAACAGATTCGATCCGGGCATCGAGGTCACCCTGGTCGAACCTGCGTCTCATTTCGTGACCTGTCCGTTTTCCAACACGGTGATTGGCGGGTTTCGCGACATGGACGACATCACCCGCAATTTCGACGCCATGCGACGGCGCGGCGTGAAGGTCGTTCACGACAGTGCCAAGGTCATCGACGGTGCCAGGAAGAAGGTCGTGTTGGCCGGTGGCGGGGAACTGGATTTCGACCGTTGTGTCGTGTCGCCGGGCATCGACTTCCGTTGGGATGCCATCGAGGGGCTCAGCCCGGATTTGGCGGAAAAACTGCCGCATGCGTGGAAGGCGGGGCCGCAGACCCTTTTGCTGCGTCGCCAGTTGGAGGCCATGTCTGACGGCGGTACGTTCATCATCTCGCCACCGGTCGATCCGTTCCGTTGTCCGCCGGGGCCGGGGGAGCGCATCAGTCTGGTCGCCCATTACTTCAAGCAACACAAACCGAAGTCGAAGATCGTCGTTCTCGACCCCAAACAAAAATTCTCCAAGCAGGGCCTGTTCAAGCAGGGCTGGGAAAAGCTCTATCCGGGCATGATCGACTATCACAACCTCGACAACGACGGCGTGGTGGCGCGGATCGATGCGGCGAACATGACGCTGCATACGGATTTCGGCGAATACAAGGGCGACGTCATTAACTTTATCCCGCCGCAGCATGCCGCTCGGATCGCCAAGGATTCGGGCCTGACCGACGCGACCGGGTGGTGCCCGGTTGATCATCAGACCTTCGAATCCACCTTGGTTCCCGGCGTTCACGTGATCGGCGATGCCAGTATCGCTGCTCCCATGCCCAAGTCGGGATTCGCGGCCTCGACCCAGGGCAAGGTCTGTGCCGCCGCGATCGCGGCGATCGTCGGCGGGGGGCGGCCGGGAACGCCCAAGTTCGTCAACACCTGTTACAGCCTCGTCGCACCGGACTACGGCATTTCTGTCGCCATGGTTTACGGCTACAAAGGCGGCAAGATCGTCAAGGTTGACGGCTCGGGCGGGCTAAGCCCCATGGATGTCCCCGATTTCGACCGTAAGCAGGAAGCGCTTTATGCGGACGGTTGGTATCGGTCGATCAGCAACGACATTTGGGGCTGAGGGCCATCGCTGGAACTTCAAGGAATTCCGGGGGGCTCAGGCCCTGACGGGATGGCTTTGCGAAAGAGGGCGTGACCACGGCCCGATTTCCGGGTTTTATGACGGCCTTGCGGCATTCAAACTTGATACATATATTTTTTTATGAATATGATTGCCGCATGAAGAAGGCGGAAACGCCCGTAGAAAGCTAACAGCCGTGATCGGGGCGGCGCAAAACCGCCTCCTGAATCGGCGACAACGTTGGGGAACAGGTATGTCCAAGAAATATACGACACCATTCGTGGCGGCGGTGGCCGGTTGCGCGGTTTTGGCGCTGGCGGCGGTCTGTGCACAGCCGGTATCCGCGGGCACGGTCGAAGTCGCGGCCATGACCGAAATGAAGGACCCGCTGACCAAACAGCCCGGCGACGCGGCCAAGGGCAAGGGGGTCTTCGCCAACCGCAAGCTCGGCAATTGCCTGGCCTGTCACAAGCTCGAAGCCATGAAGGAACAGTCGTTCCACGGTGAAGTCGGCCCGCCGCTTGACGGCGTCGCCTCGCGCTATTCCGTGGCCGAACTGCGCCTGCGCGTGGTCGATCCCAAGGCCTTGAATCCGGACACCATCAT
>DNMS01000163.1:0-2254 GCA_003488105.1 Rhodospirillaceae bacterium | reverse complement strand
TACAAGTCGGAAGGGCTTCACCGGGTCCTCAAGAAATTTGCCGGCAAGCCGATTCTGGACGCACAGCAGGTCGAAGATCTGCTTGCCTATCTGGCGACCTTGAAGGAATAGGCCGCCCTGGTAGACGGCGCCGATATCTAGGTTTTCTGTAACAAGGACTGAAGAAAAATGACTGAAACGCATCTCACCCTCTCGCGACGTCAGGCTCTCAAGGGCGTGTCTGCCTTTGCGCTGACCCTGGTGGCCGCGGGGCTTCTGGCGCCGGGCGCGCAAGCCGACGCTGCGGCTGTCGACGCCGCCATTAAGAAACTGGTCAAGGGTACGCCCGAGGAAGGCAAGATCAAGCTCGACCTGCCGCAGATCGCCGAGAACGGCAACACCGTTCCCGTCGCCTTCGAGGTCGATAGCCCGATGTCCAAGGACGACCATGTGAAGACCGTCCACCTGTTCGCCGAAGGCAATCCGTCTCCGGAAGTCGCCAGTTTCCACTTCACGCCGCAGTCCGGCATGGCGCGGGCATCCACCCGCATGCGCATGGCGGGCACGCAGAACGTGGTCGTCGTCGCGGAAATGAGCAACGGCAAGGTCTATATCGCCAAGCAGCAAGTCAAGGTCACCATCGGCGGCTGCGGCGGCTGATCAGAGCATCGGAGAAAGAAAATGTCAGACGTTAAACCGCGCGTGCGAATCCCGAAATCGGCCAAAAAGGGCGAGGTCGTGGAGATCAAGTCTCTGATCGAGCACAAGATGGAAACCGGCCAGCGCAAGGGCAAGGACGGTAACAAGATTCCGCGCAAAATCATCAACCGCTTCGAATGCAAGTTCAACGGCGCGACGGTGTTCGCCTCGGATTGGCATCCGGCGGTTTCGGCAAACCCTTACTTGGCGTTCCATTTCCGCGCCGAGGAAAGCGGCGAGTTCGAATTCAAGTGGATTGAAGACGGCGGCGCCGAATACACGAAGAAGGCAAAGATCACGGTCTCCTGACGCATTAATAACAACAATGTCAGGAGCGCGGAGAAAGGGATCCGAGTAATGGGAATCAATCTAAGCAGATACGCGCTCTTCGGTCTGGCTCTTGCCGTGACCGCCGGCGTGGCGGCGAACGCCGTTGCCGACGAGAAGAAGAACTGGGGGGCCTATCAGGTCGAGGACCGGCGGTCCGGTTACACCTACGCAGCGCCGGAAACGCGCGCCATGCAGGACGACAACTTCCAGAACCCCGGTATGCTTTGGGCCGAAATCGGTGAAGAGCAATGGAACAAGGTGGATGGCGAGGCGGGCAAATCCTGCGCGTCCTGCCACAAGGGCCCGGACAGCATGAAGGGTGTGGCCGTCAGCTATCCGAAGTACGTGGCCGAGAAGAAGAATCTGGAAAACCTGGAGCAGCGCATCAACCGCTGCCGCACGGACAACATGAAGGCCAAGGAGTGGAAATACGAATCCAAGGAACTCCTGGGTATGACCGTGTTCGTACGCCATCAGTCCCTGGGCATGCCGATCAGTGTCAAGGTCGACGGCGAAGCCGCGCCCTACTTCGAGAAGGGCAAGGCGTTCTATAACGAACGCCGCGGCCAACTCGACATGGCCTGCAAGCATTGCCACGAGGACTTCCCGGGCGCGCATCTGCGGGCCAACGTCCTCAGCGAAGGACAGGGCAACGGTTTCCCCGTGTATCGCCTGAAATGGAACGGCGTCGGTTCTCTGCACCGCCGTTTCCGCGGCTGCAACAAGCAGGTGCGCTCGTCGGCCTACGGTTATGGCAGCGACGAGTATCTGGCGCTTGAACTTTACGTCATGTGGCGGGGCCGGGGTTTGCCGGTCGAAACGCCCGCCGTGCGTAACTGATATCACGCAGGTTCAACGTCCGGAGGAACGGTATCCCCCGATCCTCCGGACGTTTTTTTTCTTTAATCGATTTTTCGACCCCCATCTGAACAGCAGTAAGTGGAGACGAGCGTGTTAAGTCGGCGTGAATTCTTTCATCTGGCCGCCGCGACGGCGGCCCTGCCTGCAACGGCGCTGAACTTCCGGTCGGCCATGGCCAAACAAAAGGTCATGCAGCAGGACCTGTTGCAGTTCGACAGCCTGGGGCAGGTCACCCTGTTGCATTTCACCGACATGCACGCGCAGCTCGTCCCCATCTATTTTCGCGAGCCGACCGTCAATCTGGGCGTCGGCGAGGTCCGTGGCCTGCCGCCGCACATCACGGGCAAGGATTTCCTGCACAAGTACGGCATCGGGCCCGGCACGC
>DNMS01000090.1:3773-5211 GCA_003488105.1 Rhodospirillaceae bacterium | reverse complement strand
ATCGCCGCCGGCACGCCGATCGAGGCATTGCGCGATCATTCCAACGCCGTTGACGTGCCGCCCTCCATGCTCGGCGGTGGCGAACACTACGCGCTGGAGGTCGATGGCGATTCCATGGTCGAGGCCGGCATCCACGATGGCGACACGGTCATCATCAAACGCACCAACACGGCGGACAACGGCGCCATTGTGGTGGCCCTGGTCGAGGGTTCGGAAGTGACCTTGAAGCGCCTGCGCCGCAAGGGCGCCTCGATCGCCCTGGAGCCCGCCAACAAGGCCTATGAAACCCGCATTTTCGGCCCCGATCAGGTCGAGGTTCAAGGCTGCCTCGTCGGCCTCATGCGCAAGTACTGACCCCTCACAAGTACGCCCCCACTCACCGCTTCCGCCCTTGACGCACGACCCAGGGTCGTCTGCCGCGTCCATCGTTGACCGCCTGCACCTTGATCGCCGTGCCCAGGGTGATGCTATGGGCTCCCTTGGCCTTGAGGTCGAACAGATCGATCACCAGCGCGCCCATACCCCCCGTTCCATCACAGGCCCGCCCGGCCGGAATCAGGGCGATCACCAGATCGGCGCGGCCGCAATCTTCGGCCAGGGCGCCGCGGGTTTCGGCGAGCACCACCCGCCAGCCGGCGCGGATCAGAACGCAGCCAACACCATCACAGCGCAGACCGTCCTTCTGGAGACGGCCATATCCCCCGTCGCGTGCCCATTGGGCGACCTCATCGGCCCTGAAGCCCGCGTGTTCCAGCCAATTTTCCCGGGTGAACCGGCCGTGGCGCAGGGAGGAAAACAGATATCCGCCGTCGCCACGCACGGCGGCCAGGTCACCGTCGGCCGAAACGATGAGGTCCGGCGGCACCACCCGGGCATTGGCGGCGGCGAACAACACGACCCCGGCCAGACCAGCCAGACGCAGCCGACCGCGCAACACGCAGAGCCACAATCCGCCCAACGCCAAGCCCGCCAATGCCCAGGCCGGGGCCGAGGGCAGGATTTCCGTCGCCTCGGGCAGGCCCGCGACCCAGTCGGCGGCGCGGATCACCTGCTCCGTGCCCCAGCCCATGGGGGTAAGCGCCAGCTTTTCCCAGCCGAACGGCAACAGCAGGAACGACAGCATGGCCGCCGGCATGACCCAAAGTGCCGTTACCGGCACGGCGACCAGATTGGCGATCAGCCCGAACTTGGCGACCTGATTGAAGTGGTAGAGAACGAAGGGCGCCGTCGCCATGCTGGCGACCAGGGTGGTGAAGGACACCCCCGCCACGTAAAGGGCGATCCCCCGCCCTGCCCAGCGGAACCGGTCGCCGTCGTGTCGCCAGATCCCCCGTTCCGTAGCGGCCTCATAGGCCGCGACCAGGGCGATGGCGGCGGCGAAGGACATCTGGAAACTGGGGCCGAGCAGGCTTTCCGGCTGGATCAGCAGCACCACCGT
>DNMS01000090.1:0-3600 GCA_003488105.1 Rhodospirillaceae bacterium | reverse complement strand
GCGATCAGGAAGGCCCGCTGGGTCGGCACCGTGGCCCCGGCCATCAGGGCATAGCCGAAGGCCGCGAGAAGGGCCAGAAGCGCCGCCGCCTTCTTGACCGGAAAGCGCTGGGCAAATGGCGGATAGAGGCTGAGGACCCGCCTGGCGCCGAAGAACACGATTCCCGCCGCCAGACCGATGTGCAGCCCGGAAATGGCAAGCAGATGGGCAAGCCCGGCATCGCGGAAGGCGTTCAGGACAGCTTCCGGGATCAGCGACCGGTAGCCGGTGATCAACGCCGCCGCGACCGCCCCCGCGTTGCCCGGAACGGCATCAGTCACCCGCATGGCCAGGCGGACCCGCAGGTTCGACAGATGAACCCGCCAGTCGAACGGCCCAGGCGGCGGTCCTTCCAGCACCCGCGCCGCCCCCATGGAAAAGCCGACGGCGCCGATCCCCGTGAAATAGGCATGCCGCTGAAAATCGAAGCCGCCCGGCATCAATGGCGGTGACGGCGCCGACAGGCGGCCGCGCAGGCGCACCCAGTCCCCGGCCTTGAGCGCCGGTTGGTGCCCCCGCAGGCGGACACGCACCCGTTCCGGCGTTACCGGCTGGCTCAGGGCAGCAACGCGGACCCGGTCCAGGATCACCCGCGATCCCTGGTGATATGGCTCGAATTCGACAATACGGCCCTCGATCACCGTGGTTGGCGTCTCATGGGCCAGAAGCCGCCCGTCCAGGCTGTGCGTGCGCAGCGAGGCGGCGGCGAAACCGAGCGCCACGAAAGCCAGAACCATGGCAATAAGGAACGCCGCGCCGCCTGACCGGCGCAGCAGGACCGCCGCCAGGATCATGCCGGCAAGAACCAGTGGCCCGGCAAACCAGATGGGCTCCTCCGGCATCTGGAAATAGGCACCGATACCGACCCCCATGCCAACCGGCAGGGCGAACGGCCAACGCCCTTTGTTGGCCGCCGCCGCCGTGGATAACTCGTTTTGAAACCAATGTCTTAGAGACATGCCACCCTCGGCGCCCCCGCGCCTATCGATCCCCCGATCTCATGCCGGCACAAGGAATGCTGCGCCCGCACAGAAAGTATGCTATCCCTCCGGCGCCCCCCGTTAAAGTCCCGCATTCAGGGATACATAAGGACAAAAAGACAGCCATGACGGTCGTGACCCGCTTCGCCCCTTCTCCCACTGGTTATCTGCACATCGGCGGCGCGCGCACGGCCTTGTACAATTGGTTGTTTGCCAAGCATCACCAACGTCATGGTGCCGGCGGCAAGTTCTATCTTCGGATCGAGGACACGGACCGCGCCCGTTCGACCCAGGCGGCGGTCGATGCCATCTACGCAGGCCTCGAATGGCTCGGCCTGGATTGGGATGGTGATCCGATTTCCCAGTTCGAACGTGCGGATACGCACCGTGCCGCCGCCGAACGCCTGCTGGCCGAGGGCAAGGCCTATAAATGCTATTGCTCGCCGGAGGAACTGACCGCCATGCGCGAAACCGCGCGCAAGGAAGGCCGTCAGCGCATGTATGACGGCACCTGGCGTGACCGCGACCCGTCGGAGGCCCCCGCCGGCGTTGATCCGGTGATCCGCATGAAGGCCCCGCTTGAGGGCGAAACGGTGATCGAAGACCTTGTGCAGGGCCGGGTTACCGTGGCCAATGCGCAACTGGACGACATGGTGCTGCTGCGCGCCGACGGCACGCCGACCTACATGCTCGCCGTCGTTGTCGATGACCATGACATGGGCATCACCCATGTGATCCGCGGCGACGACCACCTGACCAATGCCTTCCGGCAAACACAGCTATACCTTGCACTGGGCTGGGACATGCCGACCTTTGCCCATATTCCGCTGATCCACGGCCCGGACGGCGCCAAGTTGTCCAAGCGCCACGGTGCCCTGGGTGTCGAAGCCTACCGCGACGACGGCTTCCTGCCCGAAGCCCTGCGCAACTATCTGCTGCGCCTGGGCTGGAGCCACGGCGACGACGAAATCATTTCCACGGATCAGGCGATCGAATGGTTCGGGCTGGAAAACGTCGGCAAATCGGCAGCCCGTTTCGACGTTACCAAGTTGACCAGCCTGAACGGCCATTACATCCGCGAGGCCGACAACGCCCGGCTGGTTGACCTCGTCATGGAACGTTTACAGGCCGTCCATCCAGGAAGGCTTGCTAAAGAGGCTCAGGATCGGCTATTTAAAGGCATGGCTGGTCTGAAGGAACGCGCGAAAACAATTTCAGAACTATCTGAAAATGCTACCTTTTACGCCCTTCAACGCCCCATCCCCAAAACAGAAAAAGCGCAGCAGCAACTGGGTGCGGACGGTGTTACCCTGCTCCGCGACCTGCGCCCGGTCCTGGCGGCCGCTGAAGCCTGGAACGACGAAGCCCTGATGGCCGCCGCCAAGGGATTTGGAGAAGCCGGCGGCCTTAAGCTCGGCGCCGTCGCACAGCCTGTCCGCGCCGCCCTCACGGGCAGCACGGTTTCACCGAGCGTATTCGAGATCATGGATGTATTGGGCCGTGAGGAAACTTTGGGGCGTCTCGACGACGCCCTGGCCGGCCTTTAACCCCGGACGGACGCGTTAGAACCGCTACACCCCGCGGCATGCGCGCCGAGACGAACCGGAGACCCCTGTCTCCGCCGCCCATAAGGAGGGACACGTATGAGTGACACCAGCCACGGCAAGAACGCCACCTTCACCCTGACGGACAACCGTGACGGCAAAGCCTATGAACTGCCGGTCATGGACGCCAGCGTCGGCCCCTCCGTCATCGATGTGCGAAAGCTTTACGCGGAGACGGATTGTTTTACCTACGACCCGGGCTTCACCTCGACCGGCAGCTGCGAGTCAAAGATCACCTACATCGACGGTGACGCCGGCATCCTTCTGTACCGCGGCATTCCGATCCAGAACCTGGCCGAACATTCCGACTTCATGGAGGTTTGCTACCTGCTGCTCTACGGCGAACTGCCGACGGGCCAGCAGAAGGACAAGTTCGAGAAGGACATCACCTACCACACGATGCTGCACGAGCAGATCGCCAACTTCTTCCGCGGGTTCCGGCGCGACGCCCACCCGATGGCGGTGATGTGCGGCGTGGTCGGCGCCTTGTCGGCCTTCTATCACGACTCGACCGACATCAACGACCCGCACCATCGGATGATCGCGTCTTACCGCCTGATCGCCAAGATGCCGACGATCGCCGCCTGGGCGTACAAATACGCGCTCGGCCAGCCGTTCATCTATCCCCGTAACGAGCTGAGCTTCGCGGAAAACTTCCTGCACATGATGTATGCGACGCCCTGCGAGGAATATAAGGTCAGCCCCGTGCTGTCGCGCGCCATGGACCGCATCCTGACGCTCCATGCCGATCACGAACAGAACGCCTCGACCTCGACCGTGCGTCTGGCCGGTTCCTCCGGCGCCAATCCCTTCGCCTGCATCTCGGCCGGGATTGCATCCCTCTGGGGCCCCGCCCACGGCGGCGCCAACGAGGCCGTGCTGACCATGCTCGGCGAGATCGGCCATAAGGACAACATCAACGAGTATATCAAGAAGGCCAAAGACAAGGACGACCCGTTCCGCCTGATGGGCTTTGG
>DNMS01000126.1:458-6115 GCA_003488105.1 Rhodospirillaceae bacterium | reverse complement strand
ACGAGATGTCCTCAAGCCCGATCTATGTGGTGACCACGCGCGGCGGGGTTTACGGCCCGGGCACGCCGTTCAACCACCTGGACCATCTGGAACCCTATCTGCGCCGCGCCTTGAACTTCATCGGGCTTGAGGACATCTCGTTCATCTATGCCGAAGGCACGGCCAAGGGCGACGACGGCATCAAGGCCGCCCAGGCGGAAATCGCCCAGGTCGCCCAGGCGGCCTGAGCCCCGGCGGACGCAGGACAAGGAGTTACGACAATGGGATTGCTTGTGAACGGCGAATGGCGCGACCAATGGTACGACACCAAGGCGACCGGCGGCCGGTTCCAGCGCGAGGACGCGGCCTTCCGCAACTGGGTCACCGCGGACGGCGGCCCCGGGCCGACCGGCAATGGCGGCTTCAAGGCGGCGGCTGGGCGATATCACCTGTATGTCGCCGCCGCCTGCCCCTGGGCCCATCGGACCCTGATCTTTCGCGCCCTCAAGGGCCTGGAGGACATGATCTCGGTGACCGTGGTCGAACCCCTGATGCTGGAAAACGGCTGGGAAATCGCCGCCGGCGCGGACCCGATCCTGGGTGCGCGCTTCCTGCATCAGGTCTATACGGCCGCCAAGCCTGACTATACGGGCCGGGTCACCGTGCCCGTGCTGTGGGACAAGCAGACAGGGGCGATCGTCAGCAATGAATCGGCCGAGATCATCCGCATGTTCAATTCGGCCTTCGACGGCGTCGGCGCCAAGCCGGGAAACTACTACCCTTGCGACCTGCGCCACGAGATCGATCTGGTCAACGATCGCGTCTACCGGACGGTGAACAACGGCGTGTACCGGGCGGGTTTCGCGACCACGCAAGCCGCTTACGGCGAAGCCGTCACGGACCTGTTCGACAGCCTGGACTGGCTTGAGGACCTGCTGGGCGAAAGCCGCTATCTGACGGGCGGCCGCATCACGGAAGCCGACTGGCGGCTGTTCACCACGTTGCTGCGGTTCGATGCGGTCTATGTCGGCCACTTCAAGTGCAACATCCGCCGCATCGCCGATTACCCCAACCTGTCCGGCTTCCTGCGCGAACTTTACCAATGGCCGGGCGTCAAGGGGACCGTCGATATGACGGCGATCAAGGCCCACTACTACGGCAGTCACAAGACCCTCAACCCCACGGGGATCATCCCCGCCGGCCCCGATCAGGACCTGGACGCCCCCCACGGGCGTGGACATCTGTCCCAATGCACGGAAATGGGAAAAGCGTCATGACGTCCATCCATTCGTTCGATCTCGATGCCTATCTGGGGCGGATCGGATATC
Organism: Rhodospirillaceae bacterium; assembly: GCA_003488105.1. Next base: position 4,808 of record DNMS01000126.1, on the reverse strand, counting down.
GCGGCGCGGTCGCGCCGACCCTGGATACACTGACCGAAATTCAGGCCCGTCACCCCGCGACAATCACCTTCGAGAATCTGGATTCCCTGACCGGCCGCGTCCCCAGCCTGGCCCCCATGGATGTGCAGCGGAAATTGGTGACCGAGGGGCGCGGCGGCTACTGCTTTGAGCAGAACCTGCTGTTGCGCCACGTGCTCGACGCCATCGGGTTCCGCGTCTCGGGCCTGGGCGCCCGGGTTCTGTGGAATACCCCCGCAGGCCCGACCCCGCCCCGCAGCCATATGGTGCTGCGGGTCGACCTGGATGGCGATGCCTACATCGCCGACGTGGGGTTCGGCGGCATGACCATGACCGCGCCGATGCGTCTGACCGCCGGCACGGCACAGGAAACGCCCCATGGCCCCTACCGCCTGGTGCCGACGGAAGACTCCCACCGCCTGGAAGCCCGGATCGGGGACCAGTGGCATCCGCTTTATGTTTTCGATCAGGTCGAGCAGACCAGCACCGACTATGAAGTCGGCAACTGGTACGTCGCGACGCATCCAGCCTCCCCCTTCGTCACGACGCTGATCTGCGCCCGGACGGATGCGGGTAGACGCTATGCTTTGCGCGATATGGAACTGAGCATTCATCACACGGTCGGGCCGTCCGAACGCCACCGCCTGGATACCCCCGCCGCCCTTCGCGATGCGCTTGAAGGCACCTTCAATCTCAACCTGGCGGGTCTGGACGATCTGGACGCACGGCTGGCCGCCGTTTGCGCCAAATCGTGATCCGACCCCGCAACCGCCGCCTAAAGGATGAAAGGAATACCGTCATGATCACCACGACCCCCCTGGAAAACCTGGGCCGCTTCGCCAACGATTGGCTGAACGCCCGCTATCACTTTTCCTTCGCCAATTACTACGATCCCGCGCGCACGGGCCTGGGCCCGCTTCTGGTATGGAACGACGACACGGTCCAGCCGGGCCGGGGGTTCGATCCGCACGGCCATCGCGACATGGAAATCATCACCTATGTGCGGAAGGGCGCCATCACCCACCAGGACAACCTGGGCAACACGGGCCGCACGGAAGCGGGCGACGTCCAGGTGATGTCGGCGGGCACCGGCATCCGGCACGCGGAACACAACCGCGAGGACGCGCCGACGACCCTGTTCCAGATCTGGATCGAGCCCAATAAGACGGGCATCCAACCCCGCTGGGACGCCCGCAAGTTCCCCAAGGACAGCCGGGGCGGCAGGTTGGAGGTCCTGGCCTCGGGCCGCGCGGCCGACAAAGACACGGACGCCCTGGTGATCCAACAGGACGCCGCCGTGCTGGGCGGCACGCTCAAGGCCGGCGAGAAAACCACCTTGACCCTGGCCCCGGGGCGCAGCGCCTACATCGTGCCCGCCGTGGGCGACCTCACCATCAATGGTGTGGCGGCCCCCGAACGGTCGGGCACGGCGGTCACGGACGTGGAAACCATCACCATCCACGCCGACACCGACGCCGAAGTGGTCGTCGTCGACGTGCCGTAAACAGCTTGGTCCGGCGGCCTGGGAAACTAGGCCGCCGCGACCGCCTCGACCTCGGCCAGCCAGTTGGGCGACGACAGCCCGGCGACGATCAGCAGGCTCGACGCGCAAAGATGCCCGGCCATGAAGCGGTCACGCACCTTGCGCATGACGCCCGCGTCCTCGGCCCGGGTCAGGAAGATGGTGATCTTGACCAGATTGGTGCGGTCCATCCCCGCTTCTTTCAGGATTTCCCCCAGCTTGAAGAATATCGCCTCCAGCTGGCCTTCGATCCCCTCGACCGGATTGCCGTCGCTATCCGCCCCGACCTGGCCGGAAATATGCAGCCAGCGCGTGGCGTCCTGAACCTCGGTCGCCAGGGCATAGGCCGAGAACGGCTTATGCACGGTCGCCGGTTGATGGTTGATCATCTTCATCACTGATGCTCCAGAGTCTTCCCCACGACGACCTGGGCGACGCCGTGGACGTCGCCCGCCTCGACCGCCTCATGGGCCTTGACCATGTCCTCGAACTGGAAACGTTCGCCGATGCGGTGGACCAGGGTGTCCGGCGACATCAACGGGCTGACCGTCTGCAGCACTTCATCCTGGGTCAAGCGGTCGAGCTGATAGATCGTGAACATGCGGATGTTGACGTTGCCGCCCATCCATTTGTTGAAGGGGAACGAAGGCTCCGGCACGGCGTCGGACGCATAGGTCGCGACGGTGCCGTTAGGTTTCAGAATATCCGGCAGCAGGTCCGTGTTGGACCCGAAAGCGACCTCGACGATGCGGTCGACGGGGCCGCCGGCGGCTTCGAGAATGCGTTCCTTCAGGCCCGGCTCCTTGTAATTGAGGGCCGCGGCCGCACCCAGCTCCCGCGCCTCGGCGCAGTGTTCATCGGACCCGCAGGTCGCGATCACCCGGGCCCCGCCCCACACGCCCAACTGCACCGCATAGGCGCCGACGCGCCCCGTGCCGCCGGTCACCAGAACGGTCTTGCGCGACAGATCGCCGTCGCAGAACAGCGCGTGATAGGCCGTCACCACCGGCACCCCGGCGCAAGCCCCCTGGCTTAAGGATACGTCGCCCGCGAGCGATATCGCCTGGCGCGTCGGCAGGACCACGTATTCCGCCGCCGTGCCTTGGGGGCGGCCGTGCTGGGCGCCGAAGATCCAGACCTTCTGGCCGATGCGGGCGGCATGCACCCCTTCGCCGACCTTGTCGATGACGCCCGAGCCGTCGTTGTTGGGAATGATCGGCGAGAACTGAGCCAGTTCGCGGCCCGAGGCCCGGCGCTTCACGTCCGTCGGGTTGATGGCGGAATAGGCGACGCGGACACGGACCTCGCCGGGGCCCGGTTCCGGGTCGGGAAGGTCGCCGAACTGCAGGACGTCCGCCGCCGGGCCGGCGCGGTCATACCAATAGGCGCGCATGGATATCTCCTCCTTGGGAATTCTCATCGATTGTCCGGGCCTTCGCGGCGCCGGAAGGGATTGACCGGAAGGTGACGCGCCGGGCGCGCGATGACAAGCCCGATCGGCGGCCTTCCCGACCCTGAAGTGCCGCCCGACCCGGCAAGAATTTCCCCTTTGCGGGCGGTTTCTGCCGTCCCGGACCCCGGGAAATTCATTTAATCGATTGAAAATAAACAATTCTTCATGTGGCACGGGGATTGAAACACCCCCAGCAGCACCTGGATCGGGGTCAACCCCGGCGAAGGCGAACGTACAAGGAACGGGAAAAATGAATCCACTCTATATCGCAGCCACCGGAATGGTGGCGCAGCAGGAACGCGTGGACGTGATCGCCAACAACCTGGCGAACATGAACACCACCGGCTATCAGCGCCGCCGGGCGTCGTTCAACGATCTTCTCTATGAAGACAACAAGCGGCCCAATTCCAAGCATTCGCGCGCCAGCGGCATCGTGCCGGGCGGCGTCAAGGCCGGCCTGGGCGTGCATACGGCGTCCTTCTACCGGGTCGTCGAACAGGGCAACCTAGCGCAGACGGGCAACCCCTTCGACGTGGCCATTCAGGGCTCCGGCTATATGCCGGTCACCCTGGCCAACGGCGAAACCGCCTATACCCGCGCCGGCGCCTTTCAGTTGAATCAGGCCGGGCAGATCGTCACCCATGACGGCCTCACGGTCGGCGCCGGCATCGCCATCCCGCCGGGCGCCATCGAGGTCACGATCAACAATTCCGGCGAAGTCTACGCCTCCTTCGAAGGCCAGCCCCAGCCGCAGAACCTGGGTCAGATCAACCTGGTCCGCTTCCCCAACGAAGGCGGCCTGTACGCCATCGGCGACAGCATGTTCCAGGAAACCACGGCGTCGGGTGCTCCTCTGGTGGGCACGCCCGGCACCGCCGGGTTCGGCTCCATCCTGCAGGGCTTCCTGGAATCGTCGAACGTCAACCCGGTGGAAGAGATCGCCAACATGGTCAAGGCCATGCGGGCTTATGAGCTGAGCTCCAAGGTCATTCAGACCGCCGACCAGATGATGTCGACCAAAACCGGCTAATCCCGGCCAAGGCGTTAATCTTCGGTAAACCATCCCCCGGCATACTCTGCCGGACGACCACCGCGGCACAGAGATCGCGGAACCAGAACAAGGCCGTTCGGGCGGCCCTAAAAAACCGATATACGAAACGCTTCGTTTCGAACGATCCAAACGGCGGCGGGAATCCCAGAATGCGGGTTCCCGCCGTCATTTGTTTTGCAACGGCCTAGCTCGCCTGGAACACGAGGAACGCGCCGAAAGCGATGCAGGCGAAGCCCGCCGCGTGCATCCAGGAAAAGCTTTCTCCCAGATAAAGCACGGAAAACCCCGCGAACACGGTCAGGCTGA
>DNMS01000126.1:0-131 GCA_003488105.1 Rhodospirillaceae bacterium | reverse complement strand
CAGTATTCGACGAAGGCGATGCCCCAGCTGATCAGAATCACCAGCCACAGGGCCTCCGACTTGAATTTCAGATGTCCGTACCAGGCGACGGTCATGAAGATGTTGGACACGCAGAGCAAAAGGATCGGCGA
>DNMS01000286.1 GCA_003488105.1 Rhodospirillaceae bacterium | reverse complement strand
TCCCCGGCACCGACCAGGCCGACGCGTACGGGGGGTGCCGTGTCCTTGTAGATCTCGTTGAAATCGACCATCTATCCGGCCGCGATCAGAACGTGATGACCTGACGCACCGTATGGCCCTCGGCCAGATGGTCGAAGGCGGCGTTGATGTCCTCCAGGGGGATTTTCTCGCAGATCAGCTTGTCCACCGGCAGGGCGCCCCGCTTGTACATCTCGATGTAATGGGGGATATCGCGCTCGGGAATGCAGCTGCCGAGATAGCTGCCCTTGATGGTGCGTTCCTCGGTCACCAGGTTGACGTGCTGCACGGTCATGTTGGTGGCGGGATGGCTGAGGCCGCTGGACGTCGTCGTGCCGCCGCGCTTGGTGACCTTGTAGGCCAAATCCATGGCCTCGACCCGGCCGACGCATTCGAACATGTATTCCAGCCCGCCGCCGGTGGCCGCGCGGACCTTTTCGACCACGTCGTTGTCGAGCGCATTGAACACCGTGTCGCACCCCAGTTTTTTGCCCCACTCCAGCTTGTCGTCGAGCGCGTCGATGCCGACGATATGCCGCGCCCCCGCCATCTTGGCCCCCATCACGGCGGCCAAGCCCGTGCCGCCCAGGCCGACCACGCCGACGGACGCCCCCGCCGGCACCTTGGCCGTGTTGAGGACCGCGCCGACGCCGGTGATGACGGCGCAGGAAAAGGTGCAGGCGATGTCCAGCGGCAGATCTTTGTCGATCTTCACGACCGAGGACCGATGCGCCACCACGTATTCGGAGAAACAACTGACCCCCGCCTGATGGTACAGCTTCTTGCCGTCCTTATGCAGGCGCATGCCGCCGCCCATGAGGGTCCCGGCGCCGTTGGCCGCCGCCCCCTTCTCACAGATCGACGGGCGGCCTTCCTTGCACGGCAGGCACTGGCCGCAGGACGGCAGGAAGGCGAACACCACATGGTCGCCCACCTCCAGGCCCTCGACACCCGGCCCCAGTTCCTGCACCACGCCCGACGCTTCATGCCCCAGCACCATGGGCAGGGGCCGTTCGCGCACGCCGGCGACCACGGACAGGTCCGAATGACACACGCCGGCCGCCGCGACCTTGACCAGAACCTCGTTCGCCTGCGGCGGGTCCAGGTCCACTTCCTCGACCTTCATGGGCAGGGAGGTGGCATAAGGGCGCTTGGCGCCCAGTTCGTAAACGACGGCGGCTTTGGTTTTCATGGTCGGACAGGCTCCCGTAGGGACGTTTCGGTATTCAGGATGGTTGAGCGCGGAACCATATCCCCGCCGCCCGGCCACGGCAAGACGGGCAAAAAACAAGGGAGATACAAGTAGAGTTCAGAATGAATTACTGTGTAGAGCGATTAGGTGGCTAAATTCGAGCCCCTGGTTTGGAAGGGGAGTTGCATGAAATTACCCAATGAAATCGACGACCTTGGGGATATGACGAAGCGTCCTGCACATTGGGTCGCCATGGCATTCATCCTTGTATTGGTCGGATGTCAGCCGACGCATTCGAACACGGCAGCATCACAGGCCGCCATCCCAATCGGATGGCAAAAAATCGAAGTCATGAGTCCACGCCAGCAGACAAAGGAGCGCACGCAACAGCAGTTGCTTTTGAAGGCCGCCCTCCTCACCCTCGACCACGGCAAGAGCCATTTCATCTTACGCGACGCCAAGGGCCGGCGGATCGATTATCAAACTGTTACGTTCGGTTCCTTCCAACCAGCGACACATATTTTGCAGGGGTCGAGCTACCGATTCGAAGCCCTTATCCGAACAGTTGATTCCTTGCACGACGGTGCCGCGACGGGCGAAACGACCCATTCCGCACAGTCCGTCATCGACCGGCTTCGATTTCTCCTGCCGAAGGGCGACGACAAATGAACGGTCTGATCAAGGAAATGATATTGGCGATCTTTTGGAACTGTCCCCGCGCACTTGCGGTCGTATCCATTATTTCGGTCGCAGCATGTAAATCCGTGCCACTGGAGCGTGCAGAAATGACCGCAGGCACCATAGAGACTACTGCTTCGCCTTACCTGCACCGGCTGCAACTTGCTGAAATTCGGTCCTCTTTCGAACTACCGGAAGACAAGATCAGTTTTGAAGAGGCTGTATATTTTTCATTTGAATACAATAAATTACTTAACGATGGGCAAACTCAGAACCCTCTTGATCTGTCCGTCAGTCTAATCCGGGCCGCGACCGGCCGCGTTGACGGCGACACTGAAGCTGCGGCGGAAATGCAGTTCCGTCTATCGCATCCCAAGACCAAGGCGATTTACGCGGAGAATACTATGCTATGCCTCGGAGAGAGACCATACATGGGGTTCCTTACCAGTGAGGCGGAAACAAAGGCGATTTCCAGGCAAATCTTTTCCAATCCCATCAAGCGGGGAACAACCTCAGACCTCCTGGTCAATTTTCAGGAAGAAATGGCAGGAATTGGCCCGGTACAACGGGCGATATCGAATTGCCTGACGGCTTATATTTCAACATTGGCAAAATGATCGAGGCACGTTCACTCGACCTGTTCCACTGATCCACTAAAATTACTGATGGTGTTCCGTTATAACAGTCGCAATAACGAACAAACTAATATTCAGGGAGTTGATTCATGCTGAAAACCACCGTCGCCGGCAGTTTGCCCAAACCCAGTTGGCTGGCCGAGCCGGAAAAGCTCTGGGCGCCCTGGAAGCTGGAGGGCGAAGAGTTGTGGCAGGGGCAATGCGACGCCGCCCTTATCTGGATCAAGACCCAGGAAGACGCCGGGATCGACATCGTTTCCGACGGCGAACAATTCCGAAAGCATTTCGTGCACGGCTTCCTGGAATTCGTCGACGGCATCGACTGGGCCAAGATGACCACCATGGGCATCCGCGACAACCGCTATGACGCGGACGTGCCGACGGTCACGGCCAAGATCAGCCGC
>DNMS01000038.1:1820-5189 GCA_003488105.1 Rhodospirillaceae bacterium | reverse complement strand
CCGCCGTCCGTGGTACGGAACAGGAAGTGCCAGGGCTCGGCCACCTGATTTCGTAACGAGGCGACGGTGGTGCCGCTGCCGCGCCGCCGGTGGATCAGGCCGTCGTCGACCAGGCTGCGCAGCGCCCGTTGCACGGTGCCGAGGGAACAGGGGGTTACCGCCGCCCATTCGCTTTCCGTCGGCAGGCGCGCCCCCGGGCTCCAGAAACCGTCGGCGATGGAGGCGGTGATCGCCTGACGCAGGCGTTCATGCTTGGGCATGTCGTCCTGCGCCGGCCAATATCGCCGGAGAAATTCTCCATATCCACCGGGCACGTCCGTCAGCATTCGCGCGAAATCTCCAAAATCATAACGGGTGTGATCGTGCCACATTTTTACGACGAGACGACCATCATGACCATCCCGCTTGACAATGCAATTAACTATATAGTTATTCGATTATCTCATCTCCCGCGCGCTTTGCGCCAAGAAACCGGCTGGCTGATCGGATATCGGCCGCCAACACAGGAAACACTGCTTAGATGGAACCCAAAAATCTCATCATCCTGATGTCGGACGAGCATACCAAGGCGGTCACCGGCTGTTACGGGCATCCGTTCATTTCGACCCCCAATATCGACGCCCTGGCGGCCGGCGGCACGCGATTCGATGCGGCCTATACGGTCTGTCCGGTCTGCGTTCCGGCGCGGGCCAGTTTCGCCACGGGCAAATACGTTCATCAGATCGGCGCCTGGGACAATGCGACGCCGTTCGACGGCACGCAGGCCAACTGGCATGCGTTGTTGCGCGACCGGGGCCATCAGACCGTTTCCATCGGCAAATTGCATTTCCGGTCGGGCGAGGACGACAACGGCTTCGCCGACGAGGAACTGGCCATGCACGTTATCGACGGCAAGGGCGACCTTTTGGGCCTGATCCGCGATGAGGACACGCCCAAGCGGGGGGCGTCTTGGAAGATGGCCAAGCTGGCCGGTCCGGGCGAGAGTATGTACACGCGCTATGACCGCGACATCACGTCCCGTGCGCAATCCTGGCTGTACGAGGAAGCGCCCAAGCATACGGACAAGCCCTGGGTGCTGTTCGTGTCCTTCGTGGCGCCGCATTTCCCGCTGACGGCGCCGTCGGAACATTTCTACCGCTACTACAATCAGGATCTGGCGCCGCCCAAGCTCTATGACAAGCGCAATGCGCCGATCCACCCCTACATCGACGATTATCGGTCGATCTTCACCTACGACGACCATTTCACCACCATGGACATGGTGAAGCGCGCGCAGGCGGGCTATCTCGGCCTGATTTCCTTCATGGACGAACAGATCGGCCTGATCCTGGGCGCCATGGAAGATGCCGGCCTGTCTGCCGACACGCGGGTGCTCTACACCACCGACCACGGCGACAACATGGGCAACCGCGGCGCCTGGGGCAAATCGGTGATGTACGAGGAAGCCGCCGCCGTGCCGCTGATTCTCAGCGGGCCCGACATTCCGGCGGGCAAGGTCATCAAGACGCCGGCGACCCATTGCGACATCTATCCCTTCATCATGGACTGCGTCGGCGCCGCCGATGGCGACATGCTGCCCGCGGATCTGCCGGGGACCAACCTGATGGACCTGACGGCGGGGGCGGAGCCCGACCGCGTCGCTTTTTCCGAATACCACGGCATGGGGTCCAAAACGGCGGCCTTCCTGGTCCGCAAGGGCGATTGGAAGCTGGTCCATTACGAGGACTATCCGGACCAGTTGTTCAACCTGGCGGATGACCCCGAGGAACTTGAAGACCTGGCGGGCGATCCCGCCCACACCGCGGTGATGGCGGACCTTGCGGCCGAACTGCGGAAAATCTGCGATCCCGCCGCCGTGGACAGGGCCGCGCGCAAGACCCAGGCCCGCATGATCGTGGAAAACGGCGGCAAGGACGCCATCATCAAGCGGGGCGATTTGGGCTTTTCCGTGCCGCCCGGCGTCCAGCCGATGTTTGATTGACCCAGTGTGACGCATGGAATGGTCCCCCCTCACCCAACTTCGGCTAGGCCCGGCTTCGCCATGCCAAGCCTTCGTAACCCTCTCCCCCCTGAGGGGGAGAGGGCAGGGTGAGGGGGCATTTTGCCCCAAGGGGAAACCGCCCGGGCATCGACGCCTAAGAGGCATGTAAGGAGAGACAAGAATGAGCAACGTACCCTTCGCCATGGTGCCCCTGCCCGGCGTGCGATCCCAGAAACCGCGCAAGACCGGTCTGACCATGATGATGGACTGGGGCCTGCCCATGAACCGGGTGGCCGATTACATGGACCTGCTGGCCCCCTATGTGGACCTGGCGAAGATCGTGGTCGGCACGGCGCGGCTTTATCCCGAGGACTACCTGGTCAAGAAGCTCGCCCTTTATAAATCCTACGACGTGACGCCGTTCCTGGGTGGGCAGTTTTCCGAATATGTTTTCGCGACCCAAGGCTGGTCGGCCATGCAGGGCTTCTTCGCCGAGGCCAAGCGCCTGGGCTTCGACGCGCTTGAGATTTCCGACAACTGCGTGCCGCTGGACGACGCGGAGCGCGCCAAGATGATCAAGATGGCCATCGCCGAGGGCCTGGAAGTCCATGGCGAGGTCGGCTCCAAGGTCGTCAACCAGACACCCCAGGACCTGATCGATCAGACCAACGTCTGTTTCGACGCGGGCTGCGAGATCGTTTTGGTCGAGGGGGCCGAGCTGGTCACCGACGGCAAGGTCAACGAGGCCATGATGTTGGCCCTGAAGGACGGCCTGGACCTGGAGCGCACGCTGCTGGAACTGACGGGCCCCTGGATCAAGGGCGTGACCCTTAACGACGTGTTCGAGTTGAAGAAGTTCCTGCTGGGCGAATTCGGGCCTGAGGTAAACTTGGCCAACGTCCAGCCCGACGATGTGATGGAGACCGAGGCCCAGCGCTGCGGCCTGTCCGTGGTCGGACCCAAGACGCGGGCCGAAGCCGCGGAGTAGTCGCTTTTAATTGTATACAATTTACAGGCGGGGTATCCGCGCGGTATCGTCCTGTCCCTCGCACGAGACCACGGACGATCTCCCATGTACAAAACCCACGGTTCCCACTGGGGAGCGTTCGAAGCCCGCGCCCAAGATAATCGCGTCGTGGATGTCCGGCCCCTTGCCGGCGATCCCGATCCGTCGCCGATCCTGGGCGGCATGGCCGAAGGCGTGCACCACGACTGCCGCGTCAAGGCGCCGGCCATCCGCGAAGGCTGGCTGAAACATCGCGACCGGGCGCGGGGCGGCGGCCGCTTCGTCGAGGTTCCCTGGGACGAAGCGCTCGACATCGTCGCCGAAGAATTGCGGCGGGTGAAGGACGCCCATGGCAACGAAGCGATCTTCGCCGGGTCCTACG
>DNMS01000038.1:807-1764 GCA_003488105.1 Rhodospirillaceae bacterium | reverse complement strand
TCTGCGGCGGGTGAAGGATGCCCACGGCAACGAGGCGATCTTCGCCGGGTCCTACGGCTGGTCCAGCGCCGGGCGCTTCCACCACGCCAAGACCCAGATGCAGCGCTTTCTCAACTGCTTCGGCGGCTACACGGCGCAGAAGCACAGCTATTCCCTGGCTGCCGGGCTGGCCATTCTGCCGCATATCGTGGGCGATCTGGCGCCGCTTCGCGGGCTTACGTCCTGGGCCTCGATCGCCGAGGCCACGGACACCCTGGTCGCCTTCGGCGGCATTCCCATCCGCAACACCCAGGTGGAGCCGGGCGGCACCGCATCCCATACCACCGTGCCCTGGCTGAAGAAACTCGCCGCGCGCGGCACCCATGTCGTCAGCATTACGCCCCTTCGCAACGACACACCCGATTTTCTGAATGCGGAATGGATCGCCCCCCGGCCCAACACGGACGTGGCCCTGATGCTGGGCCTGGCCCATACCCTGATCGCGGAGGATCTCCACAATCCCCATTTCCTCGCGGCCTATGCCGTCGGTGCCGATCAATTCCTTTCCTATGTGATGGGCGATGCCGACGGTCAGGCGAAATCGGCTGATTGGGCGTCGGAAGTTTGCGATGTGTCGGCGGATACGATCCGCGCGCTTGCCCGCCGCATGGCGGCCGGGCGCACCATGATCGCCACCAGCTATTCCCTGCAGCGCGGCGACCATGGCGAACAGACGTTCTGGATGACCATGGCGTTGGCCTGCCTGCTGGGCCAGATCGGTCTGCCCGGCGGCGGTTTCGGCTTCGGCTACGGCAGCATGCACGGCCAGGGCAATCCGGTACCCAGGATGCCGTCGCTGACCCATTCCGCCGGTACAAACCCTACGGGCAGCTTCATCCCCGTGGCGCGGGTCACGGACCTGTTGCTCAACCCGGGCGGCGAATACGATTTCGACGGCGAACGGCGGACCTATCCGGA
>DNMS01000038.1:0-691 GCA_003488105.1 Rhodospirillaceae bacterium | reverse complement strand
TCCACCATCATCAGGACCTGAACCGTTTGCTGGACGGCTGGCGGCGGCCGGATACGGTGATCGTGAACGAGCCCTGGTGGACGCCCACGGCGAAGCTCGCCGATATCGTGCTGCCCGCCACGACCACCCTGGAACGCAACGACATCGGCCATTCCTCCCGCGACCGCTTCCTGGTCGCCATGAATCAGATCGTCACGCCGCAGTTTCAATCCAAGAACGATTTCGACATCTTCCGGGGCCTGGCCCAGCGCCTGGACATCGAAGCCGCCTTCACCGAGGGCCGCGACGAGGACGCCTGGCTGCGCCATCTTTACGATCAGGCGCGCGAGGGCGCCGGGCCGCTGGCCAACCGCATGCCCGATTTCGATGCGTTCTGGGAGGAGGGAATCCTGGAGTTGGAAGCCCCCGAAAAGCCCCATGTGGTCTACGAGGCGTTCCGCACCGACCCCGCCGCCAACCCCTTGCCGACGCCGTCGGGCAAGTTCGAAATCTTTTCAGAGACCATTGCCGGGTTCGGCTATGACGACTGCCCGGGCCATCCGGTGTGGCGCGAGCCGGCGGAATGGCTGGGCGGGGCCGCGGCGAAGACCTGGCCGCTGCACCTGATTTCCAACCAGCCCAAGCACAAGCTGCATTCCCAGCTCGATTTCGTCGGCCCCAGCCGCGCCGCCAAGCAGGACGGGCGGGAGCC
>DNMS01000258.1:10628-11787 GCA_003488105.1 Rhodospirillaceae bacterium | reverse complement strand
GGCCTGCAAGGGTCCAACCAGGGCGGGCGCCTACGCATGGTTGCCGCCACCTACCGCCTGAAGGACACGTCGGCCCTGCGCCTGGACACCGGGCGCGGATTTGTCGATGTGCCCTTCCGCGAATTCGGCAACGACCTTCTGGACGCACCGCCTGTCGCCTTTTCCGGCGACCGGACGGTGCGTGCCTTCGGCTGGCGGCGGGACGGCACGCAATCCTTGTGGCGTATCGAGCAGGACACGCCACTGCCCTTCACCCTGCTGTCCGTGACCGAAGAAGTGAATGTCAACGGCTGAGTGAACCCCCAATCATCAGGAGACCTTTTATGGCAGAGCTAGCAGCCCTTGCCGTCAGCACGGGCCTGGCCGCAATCCAAAAGCAGGCGGCCGCGAAACAGCAGGCGGCGCAGGTCGAAACCCAGCGCCGGCAGCAAGTGGCACAGATCACCCAACAACAAGAAATTGAAACCAAAAGACGGCGCGAACAATTGCGTCAGGCCCAAGCCGCGCAACGCGCGCGCTTCGCCGGCGGCGGAATCAATGCCAGCAGCGGATCGGCCTCGAGCCTTCTGTCCGGCCTGGCCCGTCAGGTCGACGAGGCCATCGCCGACACCGGCAATATTAACAAGCTACGCATCGACGGCATCAACTCGGCCGCCGCCGCCCAGCGCTCAAGCCTGCTCAGCGCGCCGCGCGAAACCTTGTTCAACGGTTTCCGTGGCATCGTGGCCGGCGGAATCAAACAGATGCCCTCGCTGTTCGATGACAAATCAGACAAGCCGAAAGTCTCTTGATGCCATCCGGCGGGCCGTCAGGGGCCGACTGCCTAAACTGTTGCGCAAGGCAATGGCTGACTACGCCGCCTTCGCCGCACAACCCGCCCCCGATGACGCCAAAGGGTTCGCCGGCCATCAGGCCGCCTGCAAGGCGGCACTGGCGCATCTCGATGCCGGGGCGAAGCTACTCGCCTGGGCCGAAGGGGCCGGCCCGGGCGGTGGCGAGACGGATGATCTCGCCCGCCTGATCCAGGCGGCGGAGGATACCGTCGCCACTGCCGACCCGGACAGCATCTGACTCGTCGCACCGCGCGGCCATTCCAACGAAATGCATGGAAAGGAGCCCCCACCATGGGAGGAATATTCAGTTCACCCAAACTGCCACC
>DNMS01000258.1:8929-10574 GCA_003488105.1 Rhodospirillaceae bacterium | reverse complement strand
CAAACTGCCACCCGCCCCGCCACCGCCACCGCCCCCACCTGATCCGGAAGAAGGTGAGCGCGAACGCCGCCTGGAACGCCTGGATCGCCAACGTCGCGGCCGCGCGGGCCTGATCACAACGTCGCGCCGCGGCCTGTTGGACGTGCGGCCGAACGGTGCCGGGGCCGACCAAGTCGGCGACAAAACCAAATTGGGAGAATAACCATGACGGAACTCACGACCGAAGCTGTGATGGCGCGGTATCGGCGGGCCCGCGATCGGCGCGCAACCTGGGAGCCCTTGTGGCAGGAATGTTTCGATTTCGCCCTGCCGCAGCGGGAAACAGCCCTGGGCCGCAGCCAAGGGGCCAGCCGCAAGACCGACCGCCTGTTCGACGGCACCGCGCCTGACGCCGTCGATCAACTGGCCGCCAGCCTGCTGGCGCAACTTACACCGCCTTGGGCGCGGTGGTTCGGCCTGATGCCGGGCACGAAGGTCGACGATGCACGGCGCGCCGACCTGTCCCAGGAATTGGAATCGGCGGCGCAGACCCTGCAATCCCATTTCGACCGTTCCAATTTCGCGGTCGAGATGCACCAATGCTATCTGGATTTGGTCACGGTGGGCACGGCGAGCCTGATGTTCGAAGCCGCCCCGCCGGGCGATCCCGCGGCGTTCCGCTTCACCGCCGTGCCGCTGAGCCAGGTCGCATTCGAAGAAGACATTTCCGGCCGCCTGGACACCACATTCCGAACCAGCCGCCTGAACCGCGCGCAGATCATCGAAAGGTTCCCCAAGGCAAAGCTATCTGATGCCATGAAGGCCCGCAGGCCGGGCGATGGAGAAGAGCCCTCGGCAGATATCCTCGAAGCTCTGATCCCCGCCAAAGGCGGTTTCGATTACATGGCGCTGATCGATCCCGGTGATGGCACGACCGGCGATCAGTCAGTGACGGTGCTCAAGACCGGGCGGTTCGAACGCTCGCCCTTTATCAATTTCCGTTGGCTCAAGGCACCCGGCGAAATTTACGGCCGCTCGCCGGTGATGAAAACCCTGCCCGACATCAAGACCGCCAACAAGGTGGTCGAACTGGTCCTGAAAAACGCGTCGATTGCCGTCACCGGCATCTGGCAGGCGGATGACGACGGCGTGCTGAACCCCGCCAACATCCGCCTGACTCCGGGCACCATCATCCCCAAGGCCGTGGGCTCGGCCGGCCTGAAACCCTTGGAGGCACCCGGCCGGTTCGACCTATCCCAGGTCGTTCTGCAGGATTTACGGACGAGCATCCGCCGCGCCCTCCTCGCCGACCGCCTGGGCCAGATCGAAGGGCCACGCATGACCGCGACGGAAGTCCTGGAGCGAGTCGCCGAGATTTCGCGCCTACTGGGTGCGACCTATGGGCGGCTGCAGTCGGAGTTGCTGACGCCGCTCGTCACACGGGGGTTGTCGATCCTGGTCCGCCGGGGAGAAGTGCCGGCACTGCGCATCGATGGCCAGATCATCGACCTGGAATACAAGTCTCCGCTCGCCCGCCATCAGGCCCAGCAGGACGTCCAGGCGACCCTGGCATTCATCGACGGTCTGGCGCGTTTGGGGCCGCAGGCCCTCGCCATCGTCGATGTTCCGCAGGCGGCACAGGCCCTCGCCACCGCCTTCGGCGTGC
>DNMS01000258.1:897-8801 GCA_003488105.1 Rhodospirillaceae bacterium | reverse complement strand
GCGCCTTCGGCGTGCCGCCGAAAATACTCAAAGACATCAACAAGGGAGCCGCACCGACGATCTCACTGCCGGCCGGCACCCCGCCGCCAACGGAGAGCGGTGACGGGGGCGGCGGGCTCGCGGCACTCGCCTCGGCCTTGGGGGCGGCCCTACCGCCCACCCCGCCGACGGGAGCCGCCTGATGACCGGTCCTGAAATCGAATGGCCCTGGCGGCCCGAGGATGTCGCCATGCCCGCTACGGCCGGGGCTGCGACAGCGGACAGCGACCATGCCGCGCGGCTGGCAGCCCGCTGTTTTCGCGGTACCGACGGCATTGCGCTGATGGCCTATCTAAAGGCGCTGACCCTGGATCGCGCCCTCGGCCCCGACGCGGCCGACGCAGCCCTTCGCCATCTCGAAGGCCAGCGCCATCTGGTCCGCCACCTGTCCCATCTCATCGACCTGGGCCGCGCCGGTCCAGACGCTTCCCCCGCCCCGAAAGGAGACGATGCATGACCGATCCCCAAGCCCTGCACGCGATGCCGGACGCACTGGAAGAAGCGCCCCCGCCCACGGGTGGCGGCAGCGCCGAGATCCCCGGATCAACGATGGAAGCAGCCACGCCCGATTATCTACCGCCCAAATTCTGGGATGCGGAGGCGGGCCAGGTGCGGGTCGAGGACCTGGCCCGCTCCTATGCCGCCCTGGAACGGCGCCTGGGTGCGGCCGGCGGCGACACGGTTCCCGATGATCCGGCCGGCTATCGGATTGAGCCGGCCATGGAAGGGTTGACCGCCGACCCGGAAATCAACGCCCGGCTGATGGACGCCGGCTTCACCCAGGCCCAGGCGCAATTGGTCTATGACCTGGCGGCGGAAAAACTTGTCCCCCTGGTCCACGATCTGGCCGCCGAAACGGTGCAGGGCGAACAGCGCCGCCGCCTGACCGACCATTTCGGCGGCGCCGACCGCTGGCAGACGGCGGCGGCGCAGATCGACGCCTGGGGACAGGCCAACCTGCCGGCCCCCGTGTTCGAGGCGCTGTGCAATTCCTACGACGGCGTGCTGACCCTGCACCGGATGATGCAGGACGGTGAGCCGCAACTAGTTTCCGGTGCGGCGCCCGCGCCGGCGGGCCGCTCGGAATCGCAGTTGCGCCGCATGATGCAGGACCCGCGCTACTGGCGCGATCACGACACCTCCTTCGCCGCCGAGGTCCGCCGCGGCTTCGAGGACCTGTATCCCGACGAGGGGTGAGCGCGTCTCCTTCCGCCGCACCCCCTCATTCTCGGGACGGGGCGCCGGCTGCCTGTGCTCCCTTCGGGCGCCGGCGCCCCGGCTTTTTTTGTGTTTATGGCAAGAAGGAACCCCCTCATGGGCGAATTCGAACGTGTCTCCCTGCCGCCGCCCCCGCGCGGCGGCGGCGCCGAAACATCGGGCAGCAACGACGCCGGGGACGGCGGTTCCCTCGCCGGACCGGACGGCCTGCCCGGGGTCGGCGGCACGGACGGGTTTGGCGGCTTCGGCCGCTCGTTCCTGACCGATGCCGTCGGCCGCGGTCAGACCAACCGGCCGGAAGACGTGTTCCAGGCATCCAGCTTCCTCGCCGCCAACAGCCTCCTGCCCGCGCCCACGCGGGACGCCGACGAGAGCTTTCTGCGCGGGATCGAGCAGGGGCAGGTGCGCCTCAGCGGCCTGGCCGACGGCGGCCTGTTCGTCGACGGCATCGCCAAACCCTGGGGCCCCACGGAAATGCTCAGCCAGCGGGCCGTGACCTCGGGCAAGATGAAGATGCCCGCCTCAGGGCCCGATCCCGCGTCCAATCCCGTGACCGCCGCCGGCACGTCGGACCGCTCGCCGGCGCAACAGGCGGAGACGACCCGCACGCTTCAGGCGACGATCGGCTCCGGCAACCGTCCGTCCGAACCAAGTATCGGCGCCCGAATTGACCTTAGCGCAGACGCGCCGCAGGAGATGCTGGCACGGGGAACATCTCAGAAAAACAAAGGGACGTTGGTGTCGGATCGTCCACTCCACACCAACAATCCTGCATCGAAACGGGAAGCCACAGCGCGACCAATTGTAAACATGGCGAACGAACGGATTGACGTGATTATCACCAACAAACCCGCAATTTTTAAAGTTCGTGACAATCCTAAGGCCGATGGCAGCGACCCCTGGTATGCATCTCCAAGTGTCGGGAAGACATCTGTGCTGAATTACGAGGAACTCTTAAACAAAGAGGCTAGAAAACAGGGCGTTGATCCCGATCTTGCGAAGGCGATCATTTTTGCGGAAAATGCAAGAGGCCACTATTTCGGGTTAGCGAAGACTGCCGAAGGACTCGGCGCCGCAAAGACGATCTTGCCGATGAACATCAACCCGAGAATCTGGGCCGGCCTTGGAATTGACGCAATATCTACGCATGATCCTGCCACCAACATCCGGGTCGGCGTAACCTTGATCAAGCGGATAAGTGATCGGATCGTCGATCCGACACCTGCGAAAATTGCGTCCGTTTGGAACTTCGCAGGTCGAGAGAACGTCAACGACTTTGGCGCCTACGTTGGTCGGATTTATCGGGAAAAACCGTGGGCTAAGTAGGGATAAGCAGGGAAAGGACGACCGCGTTGAGGATCAGCCGGGAAGCGGGCAGTATCATCCTGGCACTGGTTTGTTCCGTGGCGATTGCGGCCATTCCTGTCTTCTTAATTCTCGCAGGGTCTGATGGCACCGAACCTCGAGGTCTGTGCGAGTTTGTCACGGGCTCGAATGGGCTTCTGGCACTCAATCCGAACTCCGGCGGCACGGTGCAATACTCATGCGATTTGAACTGGACGCAATTTGCATCTTATGTCCTTCCTCCGGCGATCCTTCTTCTTTATCCCGCTTGGCGCATTGTGCGACGGATTACTCGGCGGCGGGAATATCCAGCACCTTGAACGGCGGCAAGGGCGGCGAGCGGTATCAGAAACCGAAAACGCATTCTTGATGTGTCGCCGGAATTCTGGCCAGTTCAAGGTGGCCGGCAGCGCGGGAGGCCGGGGCGTCCGTTCTAACCCAGTCCGTTCAGCAGCGCCTCCAGCGTCCGCGTCATGCGGTCCAGGTCGTGATCTTCCGACAGACGGTGGCCGCCGGTCTTGACCAATTGCACCTCGACGTCATCGGACGTGAGCCGTTCCTGAATCCGCAGGGCGGTCCGCCAGGGCACGTCGTCGTCCATCAACCCGTGGATCAGGCGCACGGGAACGTCCAGGTCGATGGGGCCGTCCAACAGCAGCCGCTTCCAGCCGTCGTCGATCAAGGGCTTGCAGATGCGGTAGGGGTGTTGGTCGTCGTAACAGTTGGGCAATTCGACAAATCCGTCGCGATCCATCTGTGCCTTCTGGTCGTCGGTGAAAGCATCCCACAGCAGATCGCGGGTGAAGTCGGGTGCGGCGGCAAGGCCCAGCAAGCCCCTGATTCGCGGTTTCCGCGCCAGCGCCGTCAAAAGCATGATCCAGCCGCCCATGGACGAGCCGACCAGAATCTGGTCGCCCGTGGTCAATTTATCGAGAGCCGTGACCGCATCGTCGGCCCACTGGCCGATCGAGCCTTCCTCGAAAACCCCGGAAGACTGCCCGTGTCCAGTGTAGTCAAAGCGCAGGAAAGCCCGGCCCTGAGCACGGCAATAGGCCTCCACGGCAAGCGCCTTGCCCCCCGTCATGTCGGATTTGAAGCCGGTCAGGAAGACGACGCCGGGAGACTTGCCAGTCATTTGATGGTAGGCAATAGTCCTGCCGTCACCACATTCCAGGAATTGCGGCGGAGTGTCGGGTGCAACGTCTGGGCCTGAAGACATGATCGGTTTCCATCCATGAACAAGATGCCGGACCATACCACCGGCGGCGGTGAAAGCGAACGCGCCCAATCTGCCCAGGGAATGGCCGCCCAAGGCGTGACGGGCGAAGGCCGCTTGGCGACCGTGCTGCAGGTTTTGCCGGCGATGGGCGCCGGCGGCGGGGTCGAGCGCGGCACCGTCGAGATTGCGGGTGCGGTGGTTCAGGCCGGCGGCAGGGCCCTGGTTGCATCGGCGGGCGGGCCGTTGGTCCACGATCTGGCCCGCGTCGGCGCGGAGCACGTCGACCTGCCGATGGATTCCAAGAACCCGGTAACCATGTGGCGCAACGTCGACCGCCTGGCCCAGGTCATCCGTGCTGAAAAGGTCGACATCGTCCATGCCCGATCCCGCGCCCCGGCATGGTCCGCCCGTGCCGCCGCGAAGCGTACAGGCGCCCATTTCGTCACCACCTTCCACGGCACCTACGGAGCGGGTAATCATCTGAAACGGGTCTACAATTCGGTCATGACCCGGGGCGAACGGGTGATCGCCATCAGCCAATTCATCGCGGGCCACATCCGCCAACTGTACGGCGTGCCGTCCAACAAGATCCGCGTCATTCACCGGGGCGTCGATCTGGACCGCTTCGACCCGGCCAAGGTCACGGCCCAGCGGGTCGTCAATCTGGCGACCGACTGGATGCTGCCCGACGGCATGCCGGTGATCATGCTGCCCGGACGCCTGACCCGGTGGAAAGGCCAGCCGGTGGTTATTGACGCGCTCAGCAAGCTGAAACGCCGCGACATCCGCTGCCTGCTGGTCGGCGGCGACCAGGGGCGGGACGACTACCGCGCCGAACTGGAAGCCATGATCGCCGACCGCAATCTGAACGAGGTCGTGCGCTTGGTCGATCATTGCGACGATATGCCGGCAGCCTACATGCTGACGGACGTGGTGATTTCCGCCTCGACGGACCCGGAAGCCTTCGGCCGCGTCATCGCCGAAGCCCAGGCCCTCGGCCGGCCGGTGATTGCGACCGACCACGGCGGCGCCAAGGAAACCGTGATCCCCGGCGTGACCGGCTGGCTGGTGCCACCGGGCGACGCCGATGCGCTCGCCGCCGCCATCGAAAAGGTCCTCTCCCTCGACAGCGCCCAGCGCAGCACACTCGCCGGCAAGGCCATCGCCAACGTGCGCGACAATTTCTCAAAGGCCACCATGTGCGCCAAGACGCTGGACGTCTATGACGAGGTTCTGGGCGTCCGCCCGTCTGCCTGACGCCATGGCCGCGCCTCCTTCCCCTTCCCGCAATATCCTGGTCATCAAGCTGGGCGCGCTTGGCGATTTCGTACAAGCGCTGGGTCCCATGCGGGCGATCCGCGACCATCATGCAAGCCAGCGCGTCGACCTGCTGACCACTCCGCCCTTCGAAGACCTCGCCATCGCCTCCGGCCTGTTCGACCGCGTCATCGCGCGGCCGCGCATGAAATGGCATCAGTTCGGCGCCTTGTGTGCCCTGCGCCGCGACCTGATCCAGGGTGGATATGCACGAGTCTACGATTTGCAGACCTCCGACCGCTCGTCGTTCTATTTCCGCCTGTTCCCGGCCAAGACAAGACCGGAATGGTCGGGCATCGCCCGCGGCTGTTCCCACCCTCACGCCAATCCGAACCGCGACCGTATGCATACGGCCGAACGCCAGGTGGACCAGCTCGCCATGGCCGGCATTCCTTCGGTTCCAACACCCGACCTGTCGTTCGCCGAAACGGATTTGACCCGCTTCGCCCTGCCTGCCCCCTTCGCCTTGATCATTCCCGGCGGCGCCGCCCACCGCCCGGCCAAGCGCTGGCCCGCCGACCATTACGCGGCCCTTGCGAACCATCTGCACAAGCGGGGTCTCACGCCGGTGCTGATCGGGGGCGCGGACGAACGGGCCCTGCACGACTCCATCCTGACCGCCGCGCCGGCGGCGCGGAGCCTCGCCGGTGAAACGTCGCTGCTGGATCTGG
Organism: Rhodospirillaceae bacterium; assembly: GCA_003488105.1. The sequence continues at coordinate 2,993 of DNMS01000258.1, read as the reverse complement.
CCGCCCTGGCCCGGCGGGCGGCCCTTGCGGTCGGCAACGATACGGGCCCCATGCATGTGGCCGCCCTGGCTGGGGCCCCCACGGTGGTGCTCTATTCCCATGACAGCGACCCGGCGCTCTGCGCCCAGCGGGGAGCCCAGGTGACGATCCTGCGCGCGGCCCACCTGTCTGAGCTGGCGCTTGCGGATGTTCTGAAGGTCCTGCCGACCCCGTCCCCGTCCTGATCCCGGCCCGTGAACGCTTGACACACGGGGGCCACGGCCTACATTCCCCCCCTTATCCGATCCCTTTTTCAAACGGCCCGAGCATCATCATGGTTGCCATTACCCTTCCGGACGGCAGCGTCCGCCAATTCGACGGCCCGGTCACGGGTCTTGACATCGCCGCCGACATCGGCCCCGGCCTGGCCAAGGCCGCGCTGGCCGTGCGGATTGACGGCGAATTGAAGGACCTAGCGACGACCATCGAGACTGATGCCAATCTCGCCATCGTCACGTCCAAGGACGCGGATGCCCTCGACCTGTTGCGCCACGACTGCGCCCATGTCCTGGCCGAAGCCGTGCAGGAACTCTATCCCGGAACGCAAGTGACCATCGGCCCGACGATCGAAAACGGCTTTTATTACGATTTCGCGCGGGATGAGCCCTTTTCCTCCGACGATCTGGAGAAGATGGAAGCCAAGATGCACGAGATCGTCGATCGCGATTCCCCCTTCGTCCGCGAAGTTTGGAACCGCCACGACGCAATCCGTCATTTCGAAAACATCGGCGAAAAGTACAAGGCGCAGATCATCCAGGACCTGCCCCAGGGCGAGGACATCGGCATCTACCGCCAGGGCGACTGGCTGGACCTGTGCCGCGGCCCCCATCTGCCGTCGACGGGCCGGGTCGGCCATGCCTTCAAGTTGATGAAGCTGGCCGGCGCCTATTGGCGGGGCGATCACCGCAACGAGATGCTGCAGCGGATCTACGGCACCTGCTGGTTCAACGAAAAGGACCTGAAGGCCTACCTGCACATGTTGGAGGAAGCGGAAAAGCGCGACCACCGGCGGCTTGGCCGCGAAATGGACCTGTTCCATATGCAGGAAGAAGCCCCCGGCTCGGCCTTCTGGCATCCCAAGGGCTGGACGCTTTACCGCCTGTGCCAGAATTACATGCGGGCGCGCCTGGACGACGCCGGCTATGTCGAGGTCAACACGCCCCAACTGGTCGACCGCACCCTGTGGGAAGAGTCCGGCCATTGGGAGAAATTCCGCGAGAACATGTTTATCTCCGAGTCCGAAGATAAACTGCTGGCCATCAAGCCGATGAACTGCCCCTGCCATGTGCAGATCTTCAAGCAGGGCATCACCAGCTACCGTGACCTGCCGCTGCGCATGGCCGAATTCGGGTCCTGCCACCGCAACGAGCCGTCGGGCGCCCTGCACGGCCTAATGCGCGTGCGCGCCTTCACCCAGGACGACGCCCATATCTTCTGCCGCCCGGACCAGATCGAGACGGAGACCAAGATTTTCATCGATCTGTTGTCCTCAGTTTATAAGGACTTCGGCTTCGACGACTTCGTCATCAAGTTTTCCGACCGCCCGGACGTGCGCGCCGGGTCCGACGATACCTGGGACCGCGCGGAAAAGGCCCTGTTGGACGCCACCAAGGCGGCCGGCCACGACCCGATCCTCAACCCGGGCGAAGGGGCGTTCTACGGGCCCAAGCTGGAATTCGTGCTGCGCGACGCCATCGGCCGCGACTGGCAATGCGGGACCCTGCAGGTCGATTTCGTGCTGCCAGAGCGCCTGGACGCCCATTACATCGCCGAGGACGGCGGCAAACACCGTCCCGTGATGCTGCACCGGGCGATTCTGGGCTCGTTCGAGCGCTTCATCGGCATCCTGATCGAGAACTATGCCGGGCGCTTTCCACTGTGGCTGGCGCCCCATCAGGTCACCGTGGCGACGATCACCAACGAGTCCGATGCCTATGCCGCCCAGGTCGTCAAGGCCTGCCGGAAGGCGGGATTGCGGGTTGAAATCGATACCCGCAACGAAAAGATCAACTACAAAATCCGCGAGCATAGCCACGCCAAGGTGCCGGTGATCATGG
>DNMS01000258.1:356-726 GCA_003488105.1 Rhodospirillaceae bacterium | reverse complement strand
CCGCCGTTTGGGCGGTAAGGATCAAGAAATCCTTGCGCTTGAACAGGCGATAGATACATTAGTGGCCGAAGCGGCAGGGCCGTTGGGCGCTGGGGCCGGTCGATAGGCCGCCCCCCTTAAAATCATAAACAACGATTTGCGTTCACGTTCCGCCGGAGCGGGGTAATTTGACCGCAACAACCCCGTTTGTCGAAACCGATTGAGGAGCAAGGCAATAGCACGCCGCCCCATGCAACAGACGCCGCCGTCCAAGGACGGTCCGCGGATTAACGAAGATATTGATGTCGCCCAAGTGCGGCTGGTTGACGCCGACGGCGAAATGGTCGGTGTCGTTTCCACCAAGGAAGCCATCGAAATGGCCGGCGAGGTA
>DNMS01000258.1:0-167 GCA_003488105.1 Rhodospirillaceae bacterium | reverse complement strand
ATGGCCGGCGAGGTAGGTCTTGACCTGGTCGAGGTCTCGCCCAACGCCGATCCGCCCGTGTGCAAGATTCTGGACTACGGAAAGTTCAAGTACGAGGCCCAGAAGAAAGCCAACGAAGCCCGCAAGAAGCAGAAGGTCATCGAGGTCAAAGAGATCAAGATGCGCCC
>DNMS01000170.1:3087-3405 GCA_003488105.1 Rhodospirillaceae bacterium | reverse complement strand
CGCGCCCTCGACCCCCGCGACCTGCCGCCGCCGGGCCACGAAGCGTAGCCGCGCCGGCCCCGGCCTTGGCCCAGTTGGAGGAATGCGAAGCGGTTCAGGCGCGGTGCGCCGCGGCTTATCGAACGGTCCGGAGCCCCGGAAAACCCAAGCTTTAGGCGTTGCACAACGGTTGGGCAAATGCCGCCGCGGCAGTTATCAAAAGACAGAGCGTGCCGAAGACGGAAAGGGCGATTTTCTTGCCGGTGATGTTGTTCGCCGCATCGTCGTAGGCTGCGCGCAGGGCGTCAATCTGCTCCTTTGGGCGGCCGCGTTTGGTCG